>NZ_JAPWCA010000043.1:0-708 GCF_041433725.1 Gemella sp. 27098_8_155 | reverse complement strand
TTGTTTCGCAGTTGGTGTGAATGTGTCACTTTGTTTCTTAACCGTGATTGGTACTTCAACTTCGTCTACTGTTCCATCTGGATATGTCACTAACGCTACTGTTGGATGACTTCCTGGTGTACTTACATCTGGATTTGTTTTCCATGTTACAGTTGTACCTTCTGGTAATCCTGTTTTGTCCACACTGTCTTCTGCGTTTGGTACTGTACCGTTATCCACTGTTTGCGGTTCTGGTTGTGGATTATAATCGTCTTTTTGTGGCGTTACTTCGACCGTTACTGTCACTTCTTCCGTACTATTATCTGGGTATGTGATTAATACTTTTCCTGGTTTGTTTCCTGGTGTTGTACTTGTATCTGGTTTTTCTACCCATGTGTACGTTGTTCCTTTAGGTAAGCCTTCTGTGTTGATACTTCCTTCTGCGCTTGGGTCACTTCCATGTTTTGCGGTTTGTCCTGGCTGTTTCGCAGTTGGTGTGAATGTGTCACTTTGTTTCTTAACCGTAATTGGGACTGTCACTTCATCTACTGTTCCATCTGGATATGTCACTAACGCTACTGTTGGATGACTTCCTGGTGTACTTACATCTGGAGTTGTCTTCCATATGATTGTCGTTCCGCTTGGTAAACCTGTTTTGTCTACACTGGCTTCTGCGTTTGGTACTGTACCGTTATCCACTGTTTGTGGTTTTGGTTGTGGATTATAATC
>NZ_JAPWCA010000042.1:0-1135 GCF_041433725.1 Gemella sp. 27098_8_155 | reverse complement strand
TCTTATTTCTTTCTTTTTAGCGAGAACAGCTTGACGCTCTTCTTTCGAATATCTAGGTTTCTTATTAGTCTCTGAAGGTGTAAATAGACTGAAAATAAGTAGTATTTTAGCTTTAAAGTTACTAAAAGATTTATAACCATAAGAAATACGTTTAATAACTTTGATTTTGTTGTTAATTCCCTCTAAAGGGCCATTAGATAGCCCATTGTAATACATAGTATTTTTGATTTGTCTTTTATATTTTCTAAGTGTTTTAATAGCTGTAAACATATATCTAGGTAAAGTAGATTTATCGTTAATTAAAGCTTTAAAACTATCAAAATCATCTTTTTCAAGAGCTTCTCTAAGGTCTTGGATAAGCCAATAACACTTATAAAGCTGAGAATCTTGCTTAATTAAGTAGTTGACAATATCTTGTTCGGTAGTGATGTACTTAAAGTATTTAAACTTCTTGTGGGTACCATTATCTAATTCATTATAGCTAGTAAGAAGATTTTTCCAATAACATTTCAATTGTCTGTATAACTCTTTATTCTTGTCTTTAATACTGTTCATAAATGACACCCTATATTTATTAAAAGCTCTATTAACTAACTGAACAATATGGAATCTATCAATAACTATCTTCGCATTAGGGAAAAGCTCTCTAATAATACTTTTATAACCAGAGTTCATATCAATAACTACTGCCTTAACCTTACAACGCTCTTGATAAGAATAATATAAGAAGTAGTCTTTAATAATCTTGTTAGTTCTCCCCTGAAGTATATTTTGTATTTTATGAGTTAATGCATCTGCATACACGAAGCTCATTTTACTTATACTATCGGAAGTAGAAGACACTTCATCAAAGCACATACAAACAGGTAAGGTTTTAGGTCTTTCTAAAGTTTTAGATAGATCACATTGTATTCTTAATACAGTATTAGTAGATACAGCACAAGATTCAGCTATTTCTTTTAAAGTATTCTCTTTAGACAATCTTTTAATAATACCTGCTCGTAGATTTTTAGAATTATTAGAATACTTTCTTACTTCAGTAGTTTCAGCTGTGAATGATTTACGACAACTTCTACATATAAAACGATGTTTATTTAAGTATAAGATAGCTGGTTTATCAGAAATAGTGGGCATT
>NZ_JAPWCA010000041.1:0-1435 GCF_041433725.1 Gemella sp. 27098_8_155 | reverse complement strand
AGAGCTTAACTTCTGTGTTCGGTATGGGTACAGGTGTGTCCTCTTCGCTATCGCCACCAGACGAAAACTTCATATACATATTATATCATCTTTTTTCTTTTTGTCAACAGTTACTTCTAAAGAACTTTCACTTGATTAAGTCCTCGACCTATTAGTATTAGTCAGCTGAACACGTTACCGTGCTTACACTCCTAACCTATTCTCCTTGTCGTCTTCAAGGGGTCTTAATATCCGTGGGAAATCTCATCTCGAGGGGGGCTTCATGCTTAGATGCTTTCAGCTCTTATCCCTTCCGTATTTAGCTACCCAGCTATGCCACTGGCGTGACAACTGGTACACCATTGATACGTCCATCCCGGTCCTCTCGTACTAAGGACAGCTCCTCTCAAATTTCCTACGCCCACGACGGATAGGGACCGAACTGTCTCACGACGTTCTGAACCCAGCTCGCGTACCGCTTTAATGGGCGAACAGCCCAACCCTTGGGACCGACTACAGCCCCAGGATGCGATGAGCCGACATCGAGGTGCCAAACCTCCCCGTCGATGTGGACTCTTGGGGGAGATAAGCCTGTTATCCCCAGGGTAGCTTTTATCCGTTGAGCGATGGCCCTTCCATGCGGAACCACCGGATCACTAAGTCCTGCTTTCGCACCTGCTCGACTTGTATGTCTCACAGTCAAGCTCCCTTGTGCCTTTACACTCTGCAAATGATTTCCAACCATTCTGAGGGAACCTTTGAACGCCTCCGTTACTCTTTGGGAGGCGACCGCCCCAGTCAAACTGCCCACCTGACACTGTCTCCCGGTTTTCTATGCCGAGGGTTAGAATTTCAATACAGCAAGGGTAGTATCCCAACAACGCCTCCTCATACACTGGCGTGCATGATTCCTAGGCTCCTACCTATCCTGTACATACTGCATCAAAATTCAATATCAAGCTACAGTAAAGCTCCATGGGGTCTTTCCGTCCTGTCGCGGGTAACCTGCATCTTCACAGGTACTATGATTTCACCGAGTCCATCGTTGAGACAGTGCCCAAATCGTTACGCCTTTCGTGCGGGTCGGAACTTACCCGACAAGGAATTTCGCTACCTTAGGACCGTTATAGTTACGGCCGCCGTTTACTGGGGCTTCAATTCATACCTTCGCTTGCGCTAAGCACTCCTCTTAACCTTCCAGCACCGGGCAGGCGTCAGCCCCTATACTTCACCTTACGGTTTTGCAGAGACCTGTGTTTTTGTTAAACAGTCGCTTGGGCCTATTCACTGCGGCCTACTCTCGTAGGCACCCCTTCTCCCGAAGTTACGGGGTCATTTTGCCGAGTTCCTTAACGATGGTTCTCTCGCTCACCTTAGAATTCTCTTCCCAACTACCTGTGTCGGTTTGCGGTACGGGCACCTCTTATCTCGATAGCGGCTTTTCTTGAGAGTTTGG
>NZ_JAPWCA010000040.1:0-1655 GCF_041433725.1 Gemella sp. 27098_8_155 | reverse complement strand
CTCAACCTTTGTGCTTAGACGTCCTATTCCATCAGGACGATCAATTAGCCTCCTCTGTCCCCACTTCTCTCAAACGATATTTGGTGGTACAGGAATTTCTACCTGTTGTCCATCGGCTTCACCATTCGGCTTCACCTTAGGTCCCGACTTACCCAGAGCGGACGAGCCTTCCTCTGGAAACCTTAGTCATTCGGTGGATAGGATTCTCACCTATCTTTCGCTACTCACACCGGCATTCTCACTTCTAACCTCTCCACCTCGCCTTACAGCTCGGCTTCTACGATGTTAGAACGCTCTCCTACCATATAACATTAGTTATATCCGCAGCTTCGGTTGTATGTTTAGCCCCGGTACATTTTCGGCGCGATGTCACTCGACCAGTGAGCTATTACGCACTCTTTAAATGGTGGCTGCTTCTAAGCCAACATCCTGGTTGTCTGTGCATCATCACATCCTTTTCCACTTAACATACAATTTGGGACCTTAGCTGGCGGTCTGGGCTGTTTCCCTTTCGACTACGAACCTTATCACCCGCAGTCTGACTCCCGTTGATATTTATCTGGCATTCGGAGTTTGTCTGAATTCGGTAACCCGGGATGGGCCCCTAGTCCAAACAGTGCTCTACCTCCAGTAAACTCACAACGAGGCTAGCCCTAAAGCTATTTCGGAGAGAACCAGCTATTTCCAAGTTCGATTGGAATTTCTCCGCTACCCACAGCTCATCCAAACACTTTTCAACGTGTCCTGGTTCGGTCCTCCATTCAGTGTTACCTAAACTTCAACCTGGCCATGGGTAGATCACTTGGTTTCGGGTCTACTCCATCATACTATTTCGCCCTATTAAGACTCGCTTTCGCTTCGGCTCCATGTCTTCCACTTAACCTCGCATGATAAAGTAACTCGCCGGTTCATTCTACAAAAGGCACGCCATCACCCTCAAGGGGCTCTGACTACTTGTAAGCACACGGTTTCAGGTTCTCTTTCACTCCCCTCCCGGGGTTCTTTTCACCTTTCCCTCACGGTACTGGTTCACTATCGGTCACTAGGTAGTATTTAGCCTTACCAGATGGTCCTGGTAGATTCCGACGGAATTCCTCGTGTTCCGCCGTACTCAGGTGCTCTCTCTCGCCAACTTAGCATTTCGTATACAGGACTTTTACCTTCTACGGTCTAACTTTCCAGCTAGTTCTACTATACTTCGTCATACAATTTGTTGAGAGTCCTACAACCCCAATATGCAAGCACATTGGTTTGGGCTTTTTCCTTTTCGCTCGCCGCTACTAAGGAAATCGATTTTTCTTTCTCTTCCTACAGGTACTTAGATGTTTCAGTTCCCTGCGTTACCTCGCTTTCGCGTACCGCCCTTTTAAAAGCGGTGGGTTCCCCCATTCGGATATCTACGGCTCTTTGCTTACTTACAGCTCCCCGTAGCATTTCGTCGTTTGTCACGTCCTTCATCGGCTCCTAGTGCCAAGGCATCCTCCGTGCGCCCTTTACTACTTAATCGTGTGTAGCTTTTACGCTTCGTTCTTTTCCTTGAACTCTTTGTGAATAAGTTTTTACAACTTACTTACTTTTTTCTCGGTTTTGTAAATCTGTTTTTAATTTATAGAAAATTATTTTTGATCTAATATATATATTCAGTTTTCATTGTG
>NZ_JAPWCA010000039.1:0-2228 GCF_041433725.1 Gemella sp. 27098_8_155 | reverse complement strand
TCTTTGATCTCCAATTTTTTTATAAAGATTAGCTGATCCTGATGGTACAGCCTTACCATTCACATTAACATAAGAGAACCCAGTTTCAGCAAGTTTTGTCGCTGTTAAACCTTGACTTTCAATAGCTTTGTTGTAGTCTTGAACAGCTTTATGATAAGCAGCTGCTTTCGCATAATAAGCATCTGTATTAGCAAATGTTTCTGTTGGATATTCTGGTAGTGTTAATGCCACACCATTTACCGAAACAGCTGGGTTATTAGCAAATGTTGTTTTATTATTTATTGCATTTTGTTTAAATTGTTTATCCTCAGCTTGTGCTTTTGATAATTGTCTCTCAGATCCCCAATCTCCATAATCACGTACAGCATTCACTGGGCCTGCAGCTGTTTTATTAGGATCAGATTTTACATCTTTTGAACCCAATTTAATTACTGTTGCTGTTAAAGCATATCCTTCAACTTTAGTTTTAACGTTGAATTTCATACCTTCTTGTAAAGCTTCGTAAAGTTCGTGGTCGTTTTGAGCTCCACCTGTGTAATATAGATGTTCTACATATTTTGCAGTTCCTGAATTTAAGAATTTATCATCTGTTGTTAGTCCTTTTGAGCCGTCTGCGTATGTCACATCACGAACCATTGTAATTTTACCAGTTACTACATCTCCATTTGGATAAGTTACAGTTTTTGTTACCGGTTGCGCTAACTTTCTTGCAGGTCCTACTACAGTACCGTTAGGATATGTGATCGATGCTGCTGCAAAGTCAAACCAGTTAATGTTGTTCTTAAGTTGCTCTAAGTTTTTAGTTCCTGCAGTACCAACAACAGTATCTCCAGAAGGAATATTAGTTGTAACTCCATTTAAAGTAACAGTTGCTCCACCTGCAGTTCCGTTCCCTTTTTTTACTACTTCAATCATAGAAGGATCAGTTATACTTGGGTTAGCATTCATAATTTCACGTTTAACCGCCGCTACTTCCTCATCTGTTAATTCATTAATATTCTTTACAGGTGTTTTGGTAGTTGGAGGAACTATTGCTGTATTAGTAGTAGTTTCTCCTGCTAGTAATCCTTCTAACTTACCACGGTGACCTGCGCGTTGCGTTGTTGCGTATACAGCTTCGATAGCTCTTTCTAATTCTTTACGTTCTCTTTCTGAATCACTCTTAGTTGATGAATCAGAGTTGAATAGGTCTAGAGCTTTAGCTATTTGTTTTTCTGCTGTTGCTACTGCCGCTTTGATTTCAGTTTTTTTAGATTCTTCTTTTACTGATTTTTCAGCAAATGCAGTTGCAGTTTGGTTAATAACTTTTGCTTCAGAAATAGTTTTTTCTAATTTTTCTTTTGCTGATTTAGTTTCTTTTTTATCAGATTTCTCTTCTGACTTAGCTTCTTTTTTCTCTTTATCTTCAACTTTTTTGTCTTCAGCTTTAGTTTCTTCTTTAGCGTCTTCGACTTTTTTAGCTTCTAGAGATTTGTTAAGGAAGCTGATTGAGTTTTCTAATGCTACTGTTTGCGCATCTACTTGTGCTTGAGTTGCATTTTCATTAACAACAAGGTCTTTCGCCTTGTTTAATTCTGTCGCAGCGTCAACAGTTAATTTTTGTTGAGTTTCTGACAATTCTTTTCCTGCAAGAGTTACGAATAAATCGTTTAGTTGATTAATTTTCTCTTGTAGTTTTGTTTTAACAGCACTAGTTTTAACAACTGTACTTTCTGCTGATTTTCCAGCTACTTCTGCTTTCGGCGTCTCTACTTTTTCAGTAGTTTTATCGTTAGCATTAGTTGCTACTGATGTTTCTTGCTTAGTTGTATCCGCTGCTTGAGCTGCTCCACCAAGGAATAAGAAACCAGAAGCGATCAATACAGATGCAGTCCCAGCGTTGAATTTTTTAATTCCATACTGGTTAATCTTTTCAGATTGCTTCGTACTGTTCATTTTTAAATTATTTTTACTGAACATTGCTTTCTCCTTTTTTATAAAATAAATAAAATCATAATGACTGTATCTTATCATATTACAAAACCAACCTTAAATTTGGTTTAAATTTCTCCATAATTTTTACAAATTCAATAATTTATTTTTTTATAATATGTAAGATTTTTAATAAATATTTTTTTATAATAACGAAACTAACTAGAAAAACCTCCAATGTTACAAAAATGTTACAAAATAAGGTGTTTGGTAGCATTGTTTCATATCGCTATTGTATAATAAAAAGACCATTTTAT
>NZ_JAPWCA010000038.1:0-2292 GCF_041433725.1 Gemella sp. 27098_8_155 | reverse complement strand
GATTTTGAGTCTAATATTATTAGTTTTAAATCTCAGAAATATTGATTTTATAAGCTTTTTTTCCATAATATTTTTTAAAACTTAGTATCACTTCCAAAGTTTAGATACTTTTTAGTAACTATAAAATGCTAGAAAGTATACTCCTTATTAAAAAGAGTTTTGGACTAGTTTTGTGCAATTTTATTACCCATATCCGTAATAAGAGAGGCTAAATTAATTGCCTTTAATGATTGTAGAAATTGGTTGTGAATATCATTAGACACATAACCAGCTAGCAAAATATGCTCAGCCATGTCATATTGCTTAATCAAGAGAATCTTATCATGTTTTTCATTAAATAAAATCGCACTAATTGCTGTATTAAAGACTGGAAAACGAAAACTCGCACATTGTGAACAATAAGGAATATCTCCCTCATCTTTTAAAAATTTTTTCTCCAAAGGATGCCCACATTCGGGACAACAAGTCATTGTTTTGTCAAATATAGAAACCTCTTTTTTAAAGTTCTTAAAAGTAATTTTACCAGTAAAATCGAGACCACGCAAGACATTGAAATAAATCAAGACTTTTTTTAAAATTTATCTTATGATATACTAAACTTATCAGCTATTGGTTCTGAAAAAGTGTCTGCCACAGTTTTACTACAAATTCTCATGACTTGTGCCAAGATTTATAAAAAACGGATAGCTATAATAGCTCTTAGAGCAAAAACATGACATATAGGAGGTTAAAGACATGTCATACTTTTATCTTTTTATCGCCATTGTAGGAGAGATATTGGGAACTAACCTTTTGAAATTATCAGACGGTTTTACAAAGCCTATTCCAACCGTTTCTGCCCTACTTAGCTATGGCGTTTGTTTCTATTTCCTCTCACTAGCAATGCAAAAAATTCCTTTAGGAATAGCTTATGCAACATGGTCAGCTGTCGGTTTAGTTTTGACAGCCTCTATCGCAGTAATGATTTTCAAAGAAACACTAAATGTTTATAGCATTATCGGTTTAATTTTGATTATCATTGGTGTTGTCATGGTTAACTTATTAGGAAATGCAGGACATTAATAAAACCGGCTCTATACTATTTGTAGTGGGTAAATCCCCTATGGATATTATGGAGCCTATTTTGTTGTAGAAAAAAAGTTCCATAAGAACTATAATGAAAAGCTAGAATTCTGTCAATATTTTGGACACATTTTGGGAGGGAATTTTGAAGACTAGCGTCCTCCTAATTTTCCCAATAAGTTTTAACTTCTTCAAAAATCTTATTCAAAAGTTCTGCATCTTTTTCTGACAACTGATTTTTTTCTATAACTCTATCTTTTAGTTCTGTTGCCTTTATTTTATTTCTTGCCACCGAAACTGCTATTGAATGTTTCAAAATATCAAACTCATCCTTTGAAAAGTTTGCAATATTGGTAAGATCTAATTGTTCTAGAGGTAAACTACTGATAATTGAATAAGGTTTTTGTCCCAGCAAATAATCTGTAGTAGTCCCAAAGATATTTGCGGTTCTGTTGCAAAGTTTTAAATCTACTATCAAATAAGGTAGAATAATAGAAAAAGATAGCAGGAGGAATGACGATGAATCATTTTAAAGGAAAGCAATTTCAGCAGGATGTGATTATTGTAGCCGTGGGCTACTATCTTCGTTATAACCTTAGCTATCGTGAAGTTCAAGAAATCTTATATGATTGTGGCATTAACGTTTCTCATACGACGATTTATCGTTGGGTGCAAGAATATGGCAAACTACTCTATCAAATTTGGAAAAAGAAAAATAAAAAATCCTTTTATTCATGGAAAATGGATGAAACATACATCAAAATTAAAGGAAAATGGCATTATTTGTATCGAGCCATCGATGCAGATGGTTTAACCTTGGATATTTGGTTACGTAAAAAACGGGACACACAAGCAGCCTATGCTTTTCTTAAGCGGTTAGTGAAGCAGTTTGATGAACCGAAGGTTGTAGTCACAGATAAAGCCCCCTCTATTACAAGTGCCTTTAAGAGACTAAAAGAATACGGCTTTTATCAAGGGACAGAACATCGTACCATTAAATACCTGAATAATTTGATTGAACAAGACCATCGTCCAGTAAAGAGACGCAATAAATTCTATCGAAGTTTACGCACTGCCTCACCCACGATTAAAGGCATGGAAGCCATCCGAGGATTATATAAGAAAACCCGAAAAGAAGGCACTCTCTTCGGGTTTTCGGTCTGTACTGAAATCAAGGTATTATTGGGAATCCCAGCTTAAATCATAGATGCCGTAAGGGATTTTATTCTT
>NZ_JAPWCA010000037.1:0-2821 GCF_041433725.1 Gemella sp. 27098_8_155 | reverse complement strand
TAGTCCATTTCTGTAAAGGAGCAGTTGTACTAAAATCTCGATTTATTATATTATTAGCGACTTTTCCTATTGTTCCTTTATATGAGTGATATCTTTCTTTAGGACGTTTCCCTTTCAGTCCTTCTTTATGCATAAGACTTTGTACTCGTTTATGATTTACTTTAAAACCTCTATTAATTAGTTCATTGTGAACTCTACGGACACCATATAGTCCTTTATTTTCGGTAAAAATAATTTTAATTTCTTTTAACACTGGTTCATTACGAATAGCTACAACATCTGCTTCTTCCTTATTTACTAAATAATAATATGTTGATTTTGCCATTCCTATTTCTTGTAAAAGACATTTTAATTGATATCCTTTTTTTCTAAGTTCTTTGATGATTGCTGCTTTTTCGCCTTGAGTTGCACAGCCCATTTTTCTCGCCTCAAGGCTATTAATTTTTTTATTATTTCTTTTTCTGCTTTAATATTTTCAATTTCCGTTTTTATAAATTTATTTTCTGCACGTAATCTAATTAATTCTTCTCTTTCTGATTCTTTTAATGGTTTAGGACTACTATTTTCTTTCATGATAGGTACCTTTCTTGGTCTTCCTTTCTTCTCATCTACAAGTCCATTATAACCTTTTTCCTTATATTTTTGAACCCAATTATATAATATCCTATAATTAATTCCATTCTCTAGCGCAACGGAATTATATGAATAACCAGCTAAAATTTTGGAAACTAATACTAGTTTTTCTTCTGGATTCCACTTCTTATTTTTCGTTTTATGTTGCAAGACGCCTACGCCTAATGAATCAACCATTCTTTTCCATTTCCTAATAGTATCTCTAAATTTTCTAGTTGTTATTCCATTAGGTGTATCTGGATATTCTCCTCTTTCATACATCTCAACACATTTTACTTTAAACTCATAACTATAACGCATAAAAAATACCCCTTTCACTGGTGGTACTGCACCCAAAAAGTTGGACAAAATATTCAGTTATTTTTGTTTAGTATTTTAAACTTTAAAGTCAGTAAATTTTATTACTTTTAGTGACTTTCATTCCTTACAGTTATTTTAGATTTTTCGAACTATTTAGTCAAGGATTTTTAAAAGGCGTAGCCCTTGTCCTTGACTAATATAGAAGAGAAATCTAAACTGTAAAAGGGAATGAAAGTCTCTTTTTATTTATATTTGTTTCTATTAATTTTTCTATAGTTTACGGGACTTAATCCACCTAAGTTCAACTTTATTCTTTCCTCATTATAATATTTTATATAATCTATAATAGCTTCTTTTAGTTCATATTTATTCTTGAAAGTATTTTCGAATCCATAATACATCTCAGATTTTAAAACTCCAAAGAAAGATTCCATAAATGCATTATCTGCCGATGTTCCTTTTCTAGACATTGATTGTTTAATTCCTTTTGCTTTAAGAATTTGTCTATATGTAATATGTTGATATTGCCAACCTTGATCACTATGTATTATCATGCCATCATATCTATTATCTTGAAGTTGCGATAACATTTCATACTGTTGTTCCATGTTAGGTGAGAATGAAATATTATAAGCTATTATCTCCGCATTATATCCATCAATTATAGGGGCTAAATAAACTCTATCCTCTCCAATCTTGAATTGAGTTACATCTGTATAACATTTTTTTAATGGTTCTGAGGCGAAGAAATCTCTAGCTATTATATTATCTGCGATTTTTCCAATTTCTCCTTTATATGAGTTGTATTTTTTAGTAGGTCTTACGAATGATAATACACCAAGTTTTCTCGTTAATCTTAAAACTTTTTTATGATTTACTATAAATCCCATATTTTTAAGTTCTAATGTTATTCTTCTATAACCGTATCTGTACTTGTTCTTTTCCTGAATTAATAGAATAGCTTCTTCTATATTTTTATTTTTTTTATCTTTATCTTCTTTATTTTTTGTATAATAATATGATGAACGAGATAAGCCTAAAATCTTTAATAGTATGTTTAATCTATGTGTTTCCTTTAATTCTTCTACTATTTTTGTTTTTTCTTCGTTTGAGATTGTTTTAACCTTATCTCCCTCAACTTTTTTAAAACTGCATTTTCCGCACGTAGGTACTCAAGTTCCTTCTCTAATTGTTCTACTTTTGATAATTCATTTTTTTCTATCTTTTTATTATTATTTTTCATTTTACTAGTTCTTCCTCTCGGTTTCTCTAGTATATTATACCCGTTTTCTTTAAATTTTGAAATCCAATTACTAAGTAGAGTAGGATTTGGTAATGCGTACTTTAATGAAGTAGATTTTATAGAATGTCCTAATATTAAAACCTCATTGATTATATCTAATTTCAATTCTGGTGGATAGTAATTATTTTTCCCCTTAATCAGCACTGTTTCACCATGTAAATCAGCCAATTTGACCATGTACTTCATATTACTAGGATCAATTTCAAATTTTTTAGATAGTTCCTTGTATGTGTATCCTCCTTTCTTAAGTCTATATATCTCTATCCTATTTTCATCTGTTAATTTCATAATAAATAGCCCTCCAAAATTTGTCCAAATTTTGGGGGCTATTACCACCAGTGAAAGGGGTATTTTTTATGCGTTATAGTTATGAGTTTAAAGTAAAATGTGTTGAGATGTATGAAAGAGGAGAATATCCAGATACACCTAATGGAATAACCACTAGAAAATTTAGAGATACTATTAGGAAATGGAAAAGAATGGTCGATTCATTAGGCGTAGGCGTCTTACAACATAAAACGAAAAATAAGAAGTGGAATCCAGAAGAAAAACTAGTTTTAGTTTCCAAAATTTTAGCTGGTTATT
>NZ_JAPWCA010000036.1:0-4753 GCF_041433725.1 Gemella sp. 27098_8_155 | reverse complement strand
AAATATTATTAAGTCACTTATATTTTTTTTTATTTTTAAAATCATTTTCTTGATTGAAAAATATTATCGGAGTATAATCATTAATAGAAAGCTTTTTCAAAGCTTCAATCATTTATTTAAATATTTATTTTAAAATAGGAGTTAAAAATGAAAAAAAATAATATTAAATACGTTCTTATACCAGCATTTGCAGCTGCTGCACTATTCCCTGTTTTAGCTAACGATAATCAAGCAAAAGCTAATGAGGATAAATTTACTACAACTTCAACTGTAAGTAAACCAGAAACTACTAGCAAAAAACCTGCTAATATTCCAACTACTAACAATGTTGCAGAAACAACAGCTACTACTCCTGCTAGTCCATCTAACAATGTAGAGCAAGTTCCAGCAGCTAAAATTGAGTCGACTAATAGTACAAATGTTATTAACAACGAAACTGTTAATCCAAAAGTTCCATTTACTGTAGCTGAATACAAGCAAAAAAGTGCTTTAGAACTTGCTCAATTAATTCGTGAGAAAAAAGTTACTAGTACAGAACTTGTTGACTTAGCTTACAAAGTCATTGCAGAAGAGAATCCTAAATTAAATGCAGTTCTAACAACTGAAAATGGAAAAATTCCTAAAGCTATTGTTGATGAAGCATATAGAACTGCTAAAGAAATTGACAATCGTATTAGTGCAGGGAAACTAGCTGCTAACCCTGTTGATTGGAAAGCCCAACCATTTTTAGGTGTACCTGCTTTAATTAAAGGTCTGGATCAATTAAAAAATGGTGACTATACTAATGGTGTATATCTGAACAAAGGTAAAATTGCTGATGAAAGTGGTCCTGTGGCAAAAGAATTTGCTAAACTAGGTTTTGTTATACTTGGTCAAACTAACTACCCAGAACTAGGTACTAGAAATATCACAGATTCTAAATTATTTGGACCTGCTGGTAATCCATGGGATCCTAGCCGTAATAGTGGAGGATCTTCAGGAGGAAGTGCCGGTGCTGTAGCTAGTGGTATGGTACCTATAGCTAGTGGTAGTGATGCGGGAGGATCAATCCGTATTCCTTCTTCATGGACTGGACTTATCGGTCTAAAACCAACTGGTCACGTTGTTAAATTCCCTCTTGTAAAAACTATTGAAGATGCTAAAGCTTACTTCGAAAAAACTGAATTAAGCAAACCAAAAACATTAGTAGAACCACCAAAAGATTTGAAAAAATTAAAAATAGCCTACACCCTTAAAACTCCACTTAAAGATCTTGAATTAAGTGAAGTTGGTAAAAAAGCTATTCTAGAGACAGTAGACTTCCTAAGAAAAGAAGGATTTACTGTTGAAGAGGTTAAAGAATTTCCTATCGATGGATATGAAGGAATTAAAACATACACTGTAGGTGGTATTGGAGAAGAAAGTTATGTTGCAGCTGTTAAAAACGTAACAGAAGAAAACAAACGTCAACTAGATCCTACAACTTACGGATTAGGAACTTCTTCATATATGGGACCAAATGCAAATACTGATGTTTCTTCAGTAAAACCACTATCTACATTTATAGATCAAATGAATGCGTTTTATAAAAAATACGATTTATTCTTAGTTCCAACTAACGCAGTCACTGCTCCATCTAACGATAAAAAAGTAGATCCATATATAGAGCCAGATATTGCAGAACAACTATATAACATTAACAAGATTAAAGATCCAAAAGAAAGATTTAATTTATTAACTAAACAATGGTTACCAATGACAAGACGTTCTCCATATACTTGGGTATTTAACTTATCTGGAAATCCTGCGATTTCACTACCAACATATCTAAGTGATAAAAATCTACCATTTGGTGTAATGTTCGCAGCAAAAGACAATTCAGAAAAAGTTCTTTTAGAGATTGGTCAATACTTCCAAGATAGACACCAATTCAAAATGAATCCAAGTATTAGAAGTACAACTGCATCAGAAAATGGAATCAAAGCAGGAGAACTTGAAATCAGAACTAAATTTGAATACACAGTTCCTACTTACGCACCTACTGTTTCAGAATCATCAACATCTAAGATTAACAATGAAACAAGTACTATTCCTGCTAAATCTGAAGAATCACAAACTCCAACTCCTAAAGAAGAGAATAAGTTAGCAAATATGAACACAGCAAAAGTTAATTTATCAACACCTAACACATCTAAAACTCTACCTAACACTGGAGAAAATACAAGTAGCTTCCTATCAGTAATAGGGTTAGCATTTCTTGCTCTAGTTGGATTATTAAAACGCAAAAATAATAATTAATATAAAATATTTTTTTTATAACTACGATTGATTTCTAAAAATCAGCCGTAGTTATTATTTTTTCTTTAAATCATCTCTACTTTTCTTAAATTTTATTTTATAGATTAATAAACAACATCAATATTTTTCCGTTTCATAAAATTATTTCCTTGATTGATAGCGAATATCAGAGTATAATTAAGTAGCAAAGCATATAACAGCTTATTTATTATTCATTAAATTAGGAGTCAAAAATGAAAAAGAAAAATCTAAAATACGTTCTTATACCAGCATTTGCAGCTACTACGCTATTTCCTGTCTTAGCAAATGACAACCAAGCTCATGCTAATGAGAACAGTGATACAGTATCTGCACCAGTTAATAATACAGCTAGCAATAACGGAACTTCAACTACTGAAACCCCAACTTCTAACACTGCTACAAATTCATCTTCAACTACAGATGTTAAGCCTAATGTAGCCAGTAATAATAGTGAGGTTTCTACTACTAATACTGAAGAAAACACATCTTCTAAACCTACAATCCCATTTACTGTAGCAGAGTATAAACAAAAAAGTGCTCTTGAACTTGCTAAACTAATTCGTGAGAAAAAAGTAACAAGTACAGAGTTAGTTGATTTAGCATATAAAGTTATCGCAGAAGAAAATCCTAAATTAAACGCTGTACTTACTACTGAAAATGGAAAAATTCCTAAAGCTATCGTTGATGAAGCATATAGAACTGCTAAAGAAATAGACGAGAGAGTAAAAGCAGGTAATCTTGCTGCTAATCCTGTAAATTGGGAAGAACAACCATTCTTAGGAGTTCCTACATTAATTAAAGGATTAGATTTACTAAAAGATGGTGATGCTTCTAATGGTATCTATTTTAATAAAGGTAAAGTATCTAAAAGTAGTGGAGCTGTCTCAAAAGAATTCGAAAAACTTGGATTTGTAATACTTGGACAAACTAACTACCCTGAACTAGGAACTAGAAATATTACGGACTCTAAGTTATTCGGACCTGCTGGTAATCCATGGGATCCAAGTCGAAATACAGGTGGTTCTTCAGGAGGCAGTGCAGGTGCTGTAGCAAGTGGAATGGTATCAATTGCAAGCGGTAGTGACGCTGGTGGTTCAATTCGTATCCCTGCTTCATGGACAGGTTTAATTGGTTTAAAACCTACTGGGCATGTAGTAAAATTCCCTCTAGTAAAAACTATCGAAGATGCTAAGGCATATTTTGATAAAACACAAATTAGTAAACCAAAAACTCTGGAAGAAGTTCCAACTGATTTGAAAAAATTAAAAATTGCTTATACTCTTAAAACACCATTAAGAGATGTTGAATTAAGTGAAGATGGGAAAAAAGCTGTTCTTAAAGCTGTTGATTTTCTTAGAAAACAAGGCTTCACTGTAGAAGAAGTAAATGAATTCCCTATCGATGGTTACGAAGGAATCAGAACCTACACTATCGGAGCCATTGGTGGTGCATATACTGCTCCTGCAAAAGTAGCTACCGAAGAGAATAAACGCGATTTAGATCCTGCTACTTATGCTTTAGGTACATCTGCGACTAGAGGAAAAACTGCTAACACTGATATTTCTTCTGCAAAACCAATGTCGGAATATATAAATCAAATGAACGAGTTCTATAAAAAATATGATTTATTCTTAATGGCAACAAATGCTGTTACAGCTCCATCAAATGATAAAAAAGTAGATCCTTATGTAGATCCAGAAGTTGAAGAAAAACTTTATAATATTAATAAAATAAAAGATCCAAAAGAGAGATTCAATCTACTTGTAAAACAATGGGAACCAATGATGAAACGTACTCCATTTACATGGTTATTCAACTTAACAGGTAATCCTGCTATATCTTTACCAGTTTATAAGAGTGAAAATAATCTTCCTCTTGGGGTTATGTTTGCTGCTAAGAATAATTCAGAAAAAATACTTCTTGAAATGGGACAATTATTCCAAGATAATAATCAATTCATAATGCACCCAAACATTAGAAAAACAGTTGTTTCGGAAACTGGAAATAAAGTAAGAGAAAATGAATATGGTACAAAATATGAATATTCAGTTCCTACTGATGTTCCTGTTGCTGAGGTTCTTAAACCTTTTACTGTAAAAGTTGACGGACTTTCTGAAAATGGTAATAAAGTAGTTGTTGATAATGACGGTAATGTTTCTGAGTTCAACACTCCTGCTGACGCTCCTGTTGCTGAGGCTCTTAAACCTTTCACTGGCAAAGTTGACGGACTTTCTGAAAACAGCAATAAAGTAGTCGTTGATAATGACGGTAATGTTTCTGAGTTCAACACTCCTGCTGATGCTCCTGTTGCTGAGGCTCTTAAACCTTTCACTGGCAAAGTTGACGGACTTTCTGAAAACAGCAATAAAGTAGTCGTTGATAAAGATGGAAATATTTCTGAATTCAACACTCCTGCTGACGCTCCTACTTCTGAAGCTCTTAAACCTTTCACTGG
>NZ_JAPWCA010000035.1:0-4948 GCF_041433725.1 Gemella sp. 27098_8_155 | reverse complement strand
CAACTTAAATTTCTTATATCATAACTCTTATTATTATTGCTACTATATGTTTTACAATATTTTTGATTATAGCTCCATTATCATTAATTTAACTTAATTTATTACTTAGTAATTTTAGTAAATATTAATTTACCCCCAAAAAGGAATGTATTTCATATATCTTGGAGCCGTTTCATCATCTACTGCTTTTATACATCCACTATCTAGTGCATTTTTAATAATTCTTGAAATTGTATATCTTTGTTTATCAGGAACACCAAATAGGTCTCTTAAAACATTATTATTAATGTACTCTCCTTGCACATATAAATAACATGCATGCATATAACATGTTCTTATTCTATCTTCCTTACTTATCATATCGAAAGGAACCTTAGAATATAATGTCACTTTAGTAAACATATCATTTTGGTTTTCAACTTTAGGTGCTATAAGATTATTTTTACTTGTTTCAGATACAACTTTATCGTATCCACTTCCACGTTCTTCGCAAATACCACATTTATGCATAAAACCTGCTAAATTCTCATTTCTCGATACAGCAACTGTATCGACAATTCTCTCAATCGCCACTAAAGGAGCTCCTGCATTTGACATTTCTATCCTATTATTAAAGATTTCTATCATAGGACTAGTTCCGCTTTGAGCTATATTTTGATGAATTAAGCAATTTGCTAATAATTCCCTTATTGCTAACTCAGGATATTCATATTTTGCATGTCTTATTCCATTTTCTATGATTTCTTCTTGAGGAATTATAGTCATTATATACTCTATAATTTTCTCAAAACAAACTGCATATCCCTCCACATACTTATTTTCTCTGATAGTTTGCAACTTAGTATTATCCTTATACCAAATTACCCTTACATATTTATGACTTAAACCACTAAACTTTGTTATATCATGAGCTAATATAAGGGCTCCCATGTTGTAATATCATAAAGTCCAGCATCGTTTTTTATAATAAACTTTTCATCTATAAAGTCACCTATAATTTTTCTATAGTTACTAGGGACAGCTATATTTAATTTACTATAATATGCTTCATAATTTAGAAGTTGTAATACTTCTTTGGCTCTCTTACTATTCTCTGAAATTTTCAATTCTTCTAACGTGGTATCGAAGGATCTCCATAATGATCTCTCTTTACTTGGAAATTCCTTTAATTTTTTTTTATTACTCCCTACCCTAATAAACTCTTCTCCATGAAACTTAATTGGTTGTATTTGTGCTTTTGGTATAACTAATACAGTAATATGTTTCCCCTCGATTTCAACCTCTTTAAATTTGATATCAATTCTAGGCTCTAATAAACGTGATAGCCAAGCTTCCAGCTCTTCACCACCTTTTTTCTCAGTTCGATAGTGGAAATTTGTTCCCTCAATTGCATGTGTTTTATCATTTACTCCCCAAATAATATAAGCTTTATCTTTACCTAAGATAGCTGCAGAATTACTTAATGCAGATATATATTCTCCCAATTTATGTGGATCTATTTTATTTTTCTTAAATTCAATCCATTCTGTTTCTTGTGGATACTTAGCTAATTCGATTACTAAATTTCTCAAATATTCATTATTCATTTTTATGATAACACCTCGATTCACTTATTATGTTTACAACTTATTTCAGTTACTAATAATTATAGCATATTACTATTTATTAATATAGATCATAATATTATGTATATTATAAAAACCAGTTAAGCATTAACTCAACTGGTTTTTTTCGAAATTTATATTAAAAAGTATTTACTTTTCTTTTTTCTCTTCATCTATTTTCTGTTGATACATTTTTAAAAGGACAGATAATCTTTCCTCATCATTAGAAAATTCTTTTTTACTATATAACTTGTCGATATATCTATCTAATGCCTTGTGAGCATTTAATAATCGTTCATTCATAGGCTTTGGATTTTTTGTTGCTAATGGAGAACCATATAATTCCGATAAACTTAACAATTCCTCATCTCGGACATCGAGAATATACGATATTCTATCCTCGATTTCTAATTTATCTTCTTCGCTTAGATCAGGTATTGGGAAAGTATTATATACTAGGGTATTAGAATAACGATAATCTGTTTTTAATTTCCCTCCTATGTTACGCAACCAAACCATATGCATTCTTGATTGAAGAAGGCCTAATAGATACAATGGTATATCATAGATAACTTGAGCAGAGTCAGCTATTATTTCTCCTTCACATAATATCCCCATAGGAATATATAGTCTGTTTTCAGATGAATGCCTTGGTATAATGATATTCAACATTTCATCGGGATTACCTTTAAAATTCTCAATAGCTTTATTATAATCTCCTCGTTGAACAAAAAGATGTGGCCATTGAGCATATTTTTTTGTAGATTCTGCTTTGCTATTTATCCTCGCATTTCTAACTATTTCTAGTCTTTCCTTAACAAATGGAATATCTCTATACTCTTTTATATTATTCTCGTTAAACCACATTACATAACGATAGTCACCTGCTATAAACTCATGAGATCCTATAAATTTCTTGCAAATTGTCTTTAGTTGAGGATATATTTCAATTTGTGTATTATATTCACTTTTTGATAATATTAAACCTCCATCATCACGAGCCATATTCCCATATACCATTTTAGGAAGATTTCTATTTATATTAACACTTCTACTTTCAACAAATACTACCTCACCCTCTGTCAAATAAGGGTTTATATTATTTACTTTTTTTACTATTTCCTGATTACTTTCTTCACTATAAATTAACTTTTCTTTTGAATCATTTTTTGCTGTTAATCCTACAACTATGACCGTCACCCCAGCATTAGCCTTAGCGCTATTTTGCCATTTAAATGATGTATATGCAAAATTAATTTCTGCCAATTCTAAAATTGGCTTCCACATTAATGTAACTTGCTCCCCTTGACAGATACTATTTGTTGATACAAATGATAATTTACTATTAGTATTTTCTATATACTTAGCTCCAAGGTAAAACCATGCACCTATATAATCCAACCTCTTATATTGCGTTACATCTTTGAAAATATCTTCCATTTCTTGGTTTTGTTCTTTGTTTAAGAGTCTTGCTCCTAAATACGGTGGATTTCCAAAGATAAATACCTCTTCATCTTCAGTTCTTGGACATACTTCTTGCCAATCAATTCTTAGTGCATTAGCGTTATATATTCCACCTATTTTTTTTAATGGAATAGTAGGACGTGCTGCTGATTTTAGTTTCTCAGCTAGTTCAACATTCATCTGGTGATCTGCTATCCACATACTCAGCATAGCAACATCAGAAGCAAAGTTATCTATCTCAATACCATAGAATTGATCTAATTTAACATATTCTAAGTATAGTTGTGCTTCTCCTAAATTCTCTAATTCTTCGTAGATTCTCATCTCTACTCGACGCAATTCTTTGTACGCTATAATTAGGAAATTTCCTGATCCACAGGCTGGATCTAAAAACTTCATTTTTGAGATTCTTTCTAGTAACTCAATCAATTTCTTTGCTTTATTATTATTCTTTAACTCACTATCTACTATTTCAGATATCTTGTCATTTAACTCATTTAAAAATAATGGTTTTATAGTTTTTAATATGTTTGGAACACTAGTATAATGCATACCTAGATGACTTCGTTTATCACTACTTGCCACTGCTTGTAACATAGAACCTAAAATATCAGGATTAACTTCTGCCCAATTCAACATTTCTCCTGCTTCAATAATTAGTTTTCTAAGTTTGTAATCAAAGTTCACCTCAACATGATCCTTAGTAAATAAATTTCCGTTAACATATGGGTAATCTACTAAGTATGATGCAATTTTATCTTTATCAAAAATATTTGTTGATAATTTTTCGAAAATAGTTTTTATTATAACGTTCGTATCACTACCATCCTCTTTAGTTAAAGTTTTCAAGTCATTTGAAAACTTATTCCTTGGGAAGATATCTGTATCTTCCGCAAATAAACAGAATAATATTCTTATTAAAAATAAATTTAGATCTTCTGAATCTAAATCGGGATTTTGTTTGACCAGCTCATCATAAACTCTAGAAAATCTCTCGGCTGCTTTTACATCCATTGGATTTTCTTTTTCATAATCCACTTTTTCAATATTATTCCATGCTAAAAAGAACGAAAAATTCTGTGGTAATTCTTCAAATTTTATTGCTAATCGCTCTAAAGTTTTTGTATCTTTAGCATATAACTCGTTAAAATCCGTAACAATTATATATCTTGGTTTTGTTTTTCTTTGCAATACTTCATTCTCAAGAGATATATAATTATCTAATAAATTATCTTTCTCAGCTTTTATTATAAACTTTGTCTTATTTTCTAATCCATCATATACACTAACATTTTTAACTTTTTTTATTGCAGACTTTGCTACTCCACTGTACAATTCTAAGAAATTAATAAAGAATGTTTCTTTATCCAAATTAGCTATTAATTCTTTTATATTATCTTCTAAATCAATTAACATCCCGTTTCTCCTTCTTCCTAATAAATATATTATACTCTAAAACAATTATATTACAAAATAATAGTTAAATTTATATTTACTTCTATGATATAATTTAGTTAAAAGATAATCAAAAGGAGGTATCAAATAATGAAAATTTTAGATTTCTCTAATAAAATTTCTAAAGATACTGTAATAACAAATCTTAATTCATATATAGACACTATTGATAAAGCTCTAGAGATTAGAAATAGGCCTGAGGCTTATTCTATATTAGAAGATATCAGGTCTGCTCTTAGGAATGAAATAACTGCATATAAAAATATAAAAGAACATGCAAATAATTCGAATTTATTCAACAATTATTTCAATTCTTTAGATTCAGCGTTAAGAAAAAGTAGTTCCTATAATAGTAGATCTATGGATAATCTTAAGAAAAATCTACGAGAGGTACGCTCTGAACTAAATTATTGTAAAAATACAAT
>NZ_JAPWCA010000034.1:0-5196 GCF_041433725.1 Gemella sp. 27098_8_155 | reverse complement strand
TCTTCTGCTTTTGGCGCTGGTGTTGCTGGCTCTTCCGCTTTTGGTGCTGGCGCTACTGGTTTTTCTGCTTTCGGTGCTGGCGCCGCTGGTTCCTCCACTTTTGGCGCTGGTGCCGCTGGTTCCTCCGCTTTCGGTGCTGGCACCGTTGGTTCCTCCGCTTTTGGTGCTGGTGCTGCCGGTTCCTCTGCTTTTGGTGCTGGTGCTGCTGGTTTTTCTACTTTCGGTGCTGGCGCTGCTGGTTCCTCTGCTTTTGGTGCTGGTGCTGGTGCCGCTGGTTCCTCTGCTTTTGGTGCTGGTTCCTCTGTTTTTGGTGCTGGTGCTGCTGGCTCTTCTGCTTTCGGTGCTGGCGCTGCTGGTTCCTCTGTTTTTGGTGCTGGTGCTGCTGGCACTACTGCTTTTGGTAATTCTGGTTGAACAGCTGGTTCTACTACTGCTCCACCCAATACTTCTTTATTTTTAGGTTTTACTGGTACTTCAGGTTTTACAATAGCACTTTCCTTAACAGTACTTTCTGAAATATATTCTCTTCCATCATTTTGAGTTGATTGTTTTTCTACTAACTCATATACTTTATATACAACTTTTGCTTCAATTGTATTTCCATTTAATTCATTACTATATGAAACTGATTTTTCTACTAATTCTCTTACTGCACTTGTATTTGGCAATATTCTTCCTTTAGTGCTTTCTTTTAAGATAGAAGCATTATTGTTATTTATACTTGCATCTGGTTGAACTATCTTAGATACTTGACCTTTTTTTAGATTACCTAAATTATAAGTATAATTTTTCCCATTAATTTTGGCATATACAATAGCTTCATAAGTATCTCTCTGTGCAGTCACATGAAATACTATGTCACCATTGATTTCTTCTGAAGTAATAGTAAGATCTTGTGTTGTTTTATTACTGCTTGTTTCGGAAACATTACCTACTTTATTCTCAGCAAATACAGCTAGTGGATTCGCTAATGTAAATAATAATACACTTGCAGTAGCTACTTTTGATATTTTTTTCATTTAATTTCCTCCTAAATTGTTGGTTGTTTTTTATAAAAATGAAGGTCACTTCCCCTTCCATTATTCTCCTATTTTTCTTATTTGTCAAGTATATAACATCCAAATATTTGAAAATTTATTTTCAGCAATAATTTTCATTTTTCATCTTATTATACTTATAAGATTTTTTATTTATAATAATTTACTTTTTTTCAATTTTAATTGTATTTTATTTGTAACTAATCAATCTTAATGTATAAATTCAAATCAATTCTTTTGACAAATCCTTTATTTCATGGTTTAATATACCCCGTAAGGGTATATTAGGAGGTATAATAATGTTTTTCTTATTCACAAAAGTAGATAGTATTTCTACTATCGAGCTAGAACAAAAACTTAAAGAAAATATTCAATTAATAGATGTAAGAACACCTGGAGAATTTCGAAGGGGACATATAAAAAATGCAAAAAATGTTCCACTTAATGAAATTGGTCAATTTACACCAATAACAGATAAAAAAGTATATGTTATTTGTCACTCTGGAGCTAGAAGCAAACTTGCAGCAAAAAAACTAAAAAAGAAAGGATACGATGTTATTAATATCCAAGGCGGTATGCATGCATGGAGAGGCAAAACAGTCTAAAATTACTAATATTGAAAGGAAAAAATCATGAAAAACAATATTTCAATGAAAGATTTTTATGAAAAGTATAATAATGAGGAACTTATGATTCTTGATGTAAGAGAAAATCACGAGTATGAAGCAGGGCATATTCCTTCTGCTAAAAATTTTCCTCTGAGTACTCTAGGTATAGAATTCACTAGATTAGATAAGAATCAAAAATACTATGTAATATGCCAAGCTGGTGGACGTTCAGCTAAAGCATATGATTTTTTAGAAACTCAAGGATTCGATGTAACAAATATCGAAGGTGGTATGAATAATTGGCCTGGAGAAACAAAATAAAATATTAAACAATAAAAACAACCAATTTTCACTATATTAAGTTCTCGTTAATATAAAATTAATACATCATCAAAAAAGACTTGTTCCTAAAATTATTTAGAACCAAGTCTTTTTATCATTTCTTTAAACTATTTATTTTTTACTATATATTTTATAGCTTTTTCTATTTTTTCTTTCTGCTCTACAGGATTTTCTAAGGGGTTATTAATGCATTCCATAAGATTTTCTGTTATTAATAACTCAATAACACGATCAACACTTGAACGAACCGCACTTAATTGAGTTATTATATCAATACAATCTCTCTCTTCTTCTATCATTTTTTGAATCCCTCTAAGTTGTCCTTCAGAACGTTTAAGGCGCGTAATATACTTCGATTTTGCCATGTTTATTTTCCTCAGTAGATTTTTTTTCATTATACCGTGAAAAATTTATTTTGTCAAAATTTAAAAAATTTTTAAGTTTTTATTTTTTTATGTTTTTATATTGAAAATTCCTAAAAATCTAACCCCAATTATTCTTTCAAAATAATAAATCTGATTCAAAGATTTTCTTGTATACTCAGTATATTAACAATTAATTTTTAAAATAAATTTACTTCCTTTACCATATTCACTTTCTACTAATATGTCTCCATTTATTTGTAAGGCTAACTGTTTCGCTATTGCCAAACCTAAGCCATAACCACCTGTTTTCATATTTCTTGATGCTTCAACACGATATAATCTTTTAAAAATATTATCAATCTCTTCTTCTTTTATACCGCAACCTTCATCAATTATAGAAATAGATAATTCTTGATTTTTTATTTCGGCAACTATTTCTATTTTTGTCCCGCTTGGTGAATACTTAAATGCATTACCTATTAAATTCACGATAATTCTTTGAATTTTATTGTAATTACTTACTATTTTAGCATTCTCAGGAATAACTTTAATATAGATATCTCTTTTTTCTTTTTCTGCTCGCAACTTAAACTCTGACATACAGTCAATCAATAATTTGTCTAAAAATATTGTTTCATTTTTATCATCTTCACTAGTATCTTTAACACTTAAAGTTAAGTAATTTAATTCTTCAACAAGTTTATTCAACCTTGTCGTTTGACGACAAATTGTTTCTAGATAATATTTATATTCTTCTTCTTTTATTATTCCATCTAACATACCTTCTGCCGTTGATTGAATTGAAGTTATAGGAGTTTTTATATCATGAGATAACTGGGCTATCATAAGAGATTTTTCTTTTTCACTTTCTTCTAATGACTCAAAACTTTCTTTTAAATGTTTTGCCATTTCATTGAATGATAATGATAGTTCTCTAAACTCAGTAGGACCTTCTACAGTATTTCTAATATCAAAATTTTTCTCAGTTATACTAATCGTTTGTCTCTTTAGAACACGTAATGACTTAAATACACCTTTTAGTAATATAATACTAATCGTAGCTCCAATTAGCCCCGCAATTATTGTAATTACAACTATAAAATATGTATCTTTTTTTTCAATTAACATTAAATTTGAAGCCCAAAAAACAGCCATAATAGTTATTAAAAATGATAAAATATATCCAACAATAATATAATCTTTTAATTTCATACTATATTTCCTTTCCATTTTTAAACTTGTTTTTCCATTTTGTATCCTAGACCCCATACAGTTTTTATACTTGGTGTTTTTTCTGTTGAATATTTTGTTAAGATTCTCCTTAATGAGTGTATATGCACGTTTAATGTATTTGCATCTTCAACATATTCGTCTTGCCAAATTTTTTCATACAATTCTGTTTTAGAAAAAACGCGCTCTGGATTATTGGCCAGTAGCCATAATAATTCAAAAGATTTCACGGTTAGTTCTAATTGTCTATCATTTACCATAGCAATTCTACTATTATAGGTAATTTTCAAATCACCTAAAGTTAAAATATTTTCACTACTATTTTTCTCAATTCTACGTAGTATATTTCTAATTCTTAAAACTAATTCTCTTGGACTAAATGGTTTTACTATATAGTCATCTGCCCCCAAACTTAAAGCGTAGATTTTATCTGGTTCTGTTGTTTTCGCTGTTATGAATAAAAATGGTTGTTCCTCATCTAAATACTGTACTTCACTGATTAAATCATAACCATCCATATTGGGCATCATTATATCTGTAATTATTAAAGAATATTTATTTTTCTTGTATTTCTCTAAAGCTTCTTTACCATCATTAGCGATATCAACATCATATCCACCTTGCTCTAAATATCGTTTATTTATCTCCGTTATTTCTATTTCATCATCTACTAATAAAATTTTATTAACCATATTTAACTCCTCTTATCAAAATAGTACTATACAATAAAAGTATAGCACTATTTCGATAAAATCTACAAGTTTATTTTATTTATTAATTATTTTTTCTTCTGAATCCTAATAGACCTAAGAAGCTTGCAATGATTAATCCTAGTAATCCAGTATTTGATGAATTTGTTGAACTCATTGTTCCTTCAGGTGCTGCACTTGTTTTTGGTAGAATACCTTTTTTCATCATTCCATTACTCATATGAGTATTCATAGTCATATTATCTTGCATCATATCTTTATTCATATGAGAATCCATAGTCATATTATCTTGCATCATATCTTTATTCATATGAGAATCCATAGTCATATTATCTTGCATCATATCTTTATTCATATGAGAATCCATAGTCATATTATCTGGCATCATAGCTTTATTCATACTAGATTCCATAGACATATTATCAGATTTACTCATATTCATTACTTTTCCACTTACATTTGAATTCATTGAACCAGTATCTGTATTATTTTGCATCATATCTTTTCCTGGTTTCATGTCCATTTGCTTAGTTTCTTTGTGTAGATTTATAGTCACTTCTTTTGTCGCTACTACATTTGTTAGATCCGCTTTTCCGTCTTTTTCACCATATATTTTTATTGTAGCTTTGTAGCTTTGTGTTCCATTTGCTTTTAATAAGTCTAGTAACTCTTTATCTGATTTTCCTTTTGTTCCTGCTAAGTCTACTTCATAGAAGTATAATCCTTTCCCTAGTTTTTCTAATGGTAATAATGCTGGATTTTTCGCTGATCCATTATCTGACCATGGTGCTTTGTCTGATGATTTCAAGATTAATCTTGTTAACATTCCATCTCCACCAAAGAATTCATAAGGAATTACTTGATTTACTCCAGCTGTGAATGGTCCAGGGAAGTTTGCTTTATC
>NZ_JAPWCA010000033.1:0-5847 GCF_041433725.1 Gemella sp. 27098_8_155 | reverse complement strand
TCGAGGGTGTTTTTTTTTTTTTTTTAAGTTGCAAAATATATATTTCACATATTTCAATAATATAATAGAGAACAAAGACTATTGTTATAAAACATCATAGAAGTTATGTATAGCACTTCCTGAAAATGAAAAACTATTTTTGAAAACTATATACATTAAAAAGTATTAAATATTTTAGATAAAAGTATATACAAATAAAGTAAAAGTTAATTTAATAATAACAAAAATATTACTGAAAATTTCATAATGAAAAATCAGATGATAAATATTTAAAAAATAAGCAAAATCAGAGTATATTTTATGGACAAACAATGCAAATTTTGGTAAAGTTATTATGTAACAATATTGTAAATAAATAAAGTTATGAAAATTAATTTTATTAGGTTAAAAAAGAAATTTTAAGCTTTGAAAGAAGTTTTTTATAATGGTTATTTTTAATTAAAAAATTAACTATAAATGAAAAGAACTTCATGTATAATAGTGAAGCTTTAAAATTTCTTATATTAAAGATTACAGGAGGAATTTTATGACAGGAAAAATAATGAGTATTTGAAAGGGTTAAAAGAAGGTACTAAGGTAGAAACATATTCTATCAAAAAATTCAAAGTAGGTACGGCATCAGTAGTAATCGGTGCAAGTATCTTTTTAGGTGCAGGGGCGGTAGCTCAAGCATCAGAAGAAGTTTCTAACAATACAACTGCGGACAACACGACAAACGCAGGTGAGAAAGCAGAAGCTGCACCTAAAGCAGTAGCGCAGCCGGAAAAAGCAGAAAACACTAAAGAAAGCGTAGCAGCAGTAGCAGCAAAAGTAGGAGTAGAAGCACCTAAAACAGAAGTAAAACAAGAAGTAGCTGTAGAAGTTAAATTAGATAAAAGTGGATTAGAAGCTTATATCAATGAGGTTTCAGCTAATCTAGAAGCTGGAAAATACTCTAACAAAACAGAAGCATCTGTAGCAGTATTAACAACTGAGTTAGAGAATGCAAGAGCAACGTTAGTGTCAGCCAAAACACAAGCAGAATTAAATGCAGCGTATAATAAACTTGTAACGACTGTAAACTCAAAATTAAAAAATAAACCAGCAGAGAAAAAAGAAACACCAGCGGTAGATACTACAAACGGTAAAGAAACTGTAGGTAAAAAAGCTGAGAACACAGAGCCAAGTACAGCTAATTCTCACGCAACTAATGCAAAAGCAGAAGAAGGCACAGGATTTAGAAGAAACGATTCAGGTTCTCCTCAAGTTACCAGTACAGTAAACTATGAGGATGCTTCATATGTAAGACGTAATGGAGTAACCTCTGCGGATACTTCTTTATCAGGGAGTGGAACTAATGGTAAAACTGTAGTAGTGACAGTCGCAACTCCAGGAGGAGCTACAAAAACTTATGAAACGGTAGTAAAAAATGGAAAATGGACTGTGAATTTAGAGGCACCATTAAAATCTGGTAGTGATCCATACAATAAAGGTACAGATGAAACTAAGGTTACTGTTCAATACAAAGGTGAAAATAATAAATTAAACGATGAAACAAGAGTTTATCTTGGACGTCCAAAATTTGTTAATGATACAGTAGTTGCGGGACAAAAAGAAGTATTGGTAAAAGTTCCGAAAGACGCGAATAATTTATGGGTAGGATTCACAGGTTCTTGGGACCGTCAAGTAATTATGAACGGAGGGAATCCTCAATCTCAAGACGCATCAACGCTAACTGCAACTATGGCAGATACTCAAGATGATCCTATCTTCCACATTGTAAAATTAACATTCCTTAAAAACGCAATTAAAGAAGGTGCTAATGGAATTAACTTACAAGCGCAATCTGGTTACAGTGCAGCAGGAGGAGCTAAACCTGGAACAACAGAAGCAGCAGAGGCTAAACGTCTAGCATTAACTGCAACGAACGAAGCACCTACAATCGCGGCAACAAATAACGGAAGCGACGTAGTTGTGAAAAAAGGAGAAGCATTTGATATTGCAACTCTAGCAACAGTAGCAGACAAAGAAGATGATGCAAAACTTACAGTTGGTGAGCCAGTAAAAGCCAAGTTAGTATCAGTTAATGGAGCAAGTGCAACAACATTTAGTACTGCAACGCCAGGAGAATACACACTAGTTCTTAAAGCTGTAGATAGTCAAGGTAAAGACTCTGCGAATACTATTACTAGAAAAGTAATTGTAAGAGAAAACCAAGCGCCAACAGCTGAAATCCCATTCTCAGATCCAGCACCAGATAAAAAAGAAGTGTTTGTATACGGTGCAGAAGAAAACTCATTTGATATTAAAATCAAAGATGATAGCGGGAAAATTGTTAGTGCCACAGTAAGAGGTGGTAGTAACCAAGAGTTTAAACCAGTAGAAGGTGAAACGAATAAAATTAATACTCAATATGGATTTACTGCGAATACTTTCAGTGCAGAAACAACAGCAAGTGAGGATTCACCAGCGGTAATTACATATTCAGGAACTCCAGCACCAGAAGGAAACTTCACATTAGATAAACTAAAAGAAGCGACTAAAGGAGAAAATCCAGCGGGTGTAGCTTTAGGATGGCGTTATGTAAGGGCTACTGATGCTGATGGAGGAGAAATCGCAGGTGTTGGAACTAGTGCAGCTGATATCGGTGCATTCAGGGTAATGCTTAAACCTCAAACCCAAAAATATGACATTCAATCACCTGCAGATGCTGATAAAGTAGCTGTAACAGACCCATCAGCTGTAACAGATGATGAGTTTAACAAAATTAAAGAAAAACTTAAAATTGAATACTCAAAAACAAACCCAGATAAGAATTTAGAAGCTAAACGTGGTCAAGAAGTAGCTGAAAAAGATGAAAGAATTGATACAATCACAAAAGTTGGAACTGATTTAGTAGTAACTTATAAAGATGGATCTGTTGATAAAAAACCACTTTCTGAGTTCGTTAACCTTAACAAACAACCATCAATTGATGCAGTTAACAAAGCAGCAGAAGATAAAATTGCTGAAATTAACAAAACTCCAAATGCAACTGATGAAGAAAAAGCAGCTGCAATCGCAAAAGTAAATGCAGATAAAGAAAAAGCTGTAGCGGCAATTAATGATGCTAATGTAACGACAAAAGCAGAATTAGATAAAGCAAAAGAAGCAGGTGCAACTGCAATCGCAGCTGATAACCCAGTAGTAACGAAAAAAGATTCAGCTAAAGCGGATATTGAAGCAGCTCGTAAAGCAAAAGCAGATGCTATTACTGCAGATAAAAACCTAAGCCAAGCGGAAAAAGATGCAGCTATTGCTAAAATTAACAAAGCAGCAGAAGATGCAACAAAAGCAATCGATGCAGCAACGACAGATGCAGCTGTAGATACAGCAAAAAATGCTGGAACTACAGAATTCGGTAAAGTTAATCCAATTGCGAAAGAAAATGCCAAAGAAGCTATTGCGAATGCATTAACAGCAAAAAATAACGAAATTGATGCTCGTACAGATTTAACACAACCAGAAAAAGATGCAGCAAAAGCAGAAGCTAAGAAATTAGCAGATGCAGAACTTGCAAAAGTTGAAGCTCAACCTGATAATGCAGAAACAGCAGATGCAGCGGCAGCAGCACAAAAAATTGTTAATGATGCAGAAGATAAAGGTGTTGCAGATGTAACAGCAGTACACCCAATTGCTAAAGAACAAGCAAAACTAGCTGTAGCAGATGAATTAGCTAAGAAAGAAGATGCAATCGATGCTCGTAATGACTTAACAAAAGAAGAAAAAGACGCAGCTAAGAAAGAAGCGCAAGATAAAGCAAAAGCAGCAACTGATGCTATTAATGCTCAACCAGCTATCGCAAATTCTGAAGATAAAGCAACGGCTGCTCAACAAGCAGTAGATACAGCGAACAACACTGGAGTATCAGATGTTAAAGCAGTAAACCCAGAAGCAGCTAAAAAACCAGCAGCGAAAAAAGCAATTGATGATGCATTAAAAGCGAAAGAAGATGCAATCGATGCTCGTACAGATTTATCAGATAAAGAAAAAGCAGCTGCAAAATTAGCGGCGAAAAATATTGCAGATACAGCGAAAAAAGCAATCGACAACGCAACAACAGATGCAGAAGTTGATGGAGCGCAAACTACAGGTACAGATAATATTGCCACTGTAAATCCAGTAGCGAAAGAAGCGGCAAAACAAGCTGTAGCAGATGAACTAGCTAAGAAAGAAGAAGAAATCGACGCTCGCGATGACTTAACAAAAGAAGAAAAAGACGCAGCTAAGAAAGAAGCACAAGATAAAGCAAAAGCAGCAACAGATGCAATCAATGCTCAACCTGATACTGTAGATACACCAGAAGAAGCAACAGCAGCTCAACAAGCGGTAGAAGCAGCTAAAGATAAAGGTGTAGCAGATGTTAAAGCGGTAAACCCAGAAGCGAAAGCTAAGCCAGCGGCTAAGAAAGCAATTGACGACAAACTGGCAGAGCAATTAAAAGCTATTGAAAATACACCTGATGCTACCGATGAAGAGAAGAAAGTAGCAGCAGATGCAGCAAGAGCAATCGCAGAACAAGCTAAAAAAGAAATCGATGCAGCTAAATCAGATGCAGATGTTAAAGCTTTAGAAGACGAAGCAAAAGCTGAAATCGAAAAATCTTTACCATTGGTTGAAGATAAACCAAATGCTCGTAAAGCAATCGATGAAGAAGCAAAAGCTAAAAAAGCAGAAATTGATGCTCGTAATGATTTATCTTCTAAAGCTAAAGAAGCATTAAAAGCTAAAGTAGATAAAGTTGCGAATAAAGCTAAAGCAGCAATCGACGCAGTAAGTAGTGTAGAAGATGTTAATGTAATAGAAGAAGCAGATAAGGCAGCTATTAAAGCAATTGGAGATATCAATAGACCAATTGACAAAGTTCTTGTAAAAGACCCAAGTGCATTAACAGATGAAGAAAAAGCTAAAATCTTAGAAGAAGTTAAAAGAGTTAACCCCACAGCCAAAGAAGTTAAATATAACGAAAATGGTAAAATCGAGGTAACTACTGGAAATGGTGATAAAGGAACGATTAATCCAGCTAAATTAGTTAAAACCGAAGAAGACTTAGATAACGGTAAAGGTGGAAACGACATTAATAAACCACTTGATAAAGTTATCGTGAAAGATCCTGCTAACTTGACAGATGAAGAGAAAGCTAAGATTGTTGCTAAAGTAGAAGAGGTTAATCCAGATGCTATTGTAACGATAGATGAAAATGGAACTGTTTCTGTTTCTACTCCAGATGGTAAAACTTCGGCAATTCCAGCATCGGATTTAGTAAGAACTAAAGAAGATACAGAAAAAGCTGGAGCAGGTAACTCTAATATTGTGAAACCAGCAGATAAAGTATTTGGTGAAGCAAATGATCCAGATGACCAAGCTAAAGTAGAAGAAAAATTAAGAGAATTAAACCTAGAAACTAAATCTGTTAAATTCGATGAAAATGGTAATGCGACAGTTACTCTAAAAGATGGAACTACAGCAACGATTCCAGCGGAAGATTTATTCAGATCAGAAACTGATATAACTAAACCAAACGCAGGAAACGACATCGTTAAGCCAGCGGACAAAACATTAGTAAAAGATCCGAACGCATTAACTGACGAAGAAAAAGTCGCAATCGCAGCGAAAGTAAAAGAAGTAAATCCAGACTCAACAGTAGTAATCGATGACAAAGGAAATGCGACAGTAACAACTAAAGACGGAAAAACAGCAGTAATCCTAGGAAAAGACTTAGTTAAAACAGAAGCAGACGCAGCGAAACCAAACGCAGGAAACGACATCGTTAAACCAGCGGACAAAACATTAGTAAAAGATCCAGCTAAGTTGACAGATGAAGAAAAA
>NZ_JAPWCA010000032.1:0-13438 GCF_041433725.1 Gemella sp. 27098_8_155 | reverse complement strand
AAAGGAAATGCGACAGTAACAACTAAAGATGGAAAAACAGCGGTAATCCCAGGAAAAGATTTAGTTAAAACAGAAGTAGACGCAGCGAAACCAAACGCAGGAAACGACATCGTTAAACCAGCGGATAAAACACTAGTAAAAGATCTAGAAAAATTAACTGACGAAGAAAAAGCAGCAATCGCAGCGAAAGTGAAAGAAGTAAATCCAGGTGCGACTGTAGTAATTGATGATAAAGGAAACGCAACAGTAACAACACCAGAAGGAAAAACAGCAGTAATTCCAGGAAAAGACTTAGTTAAAACAGAAGCAGACGCAGCGAAACCAAATGCAGGAAACGACGTAGTTAAACCAGCGGACAAAACACTAGTAAAAGATCCGAACGCATTAACTGACGAAGAAAAAGCGGCAATCGTAGCGAAAGTAAAAGAAGTAAATCCAGACTCAACAGTAGTAGTTGATGACAAAGGAAATGCGATAGTAACAACTAAAGATGGAAAAACAGCGGTAATCCCAGGAAAAGACTTAGTTAAAACAGAATCAGACCTAGGGAAAGAAAACGCAGGAAATGACATCAATACACCAACTGCAAGAACAGCTGTAGCTAATAAAGATGCTCTAACAGATGCAGAAAAAGAAGCAGTTAAGAAAGCGGTAGAAGCAGTAAATCCAGGTGCAACTGTAGTAGTTGACGACAAAGGAAATGCGACAGTAACAACTAAAGATGGAAAAACAGCAGTAATTCCAGCTTCTAAACTAGTAATTCCAGCTGATAAAGTAACTGATGCGGCTGCACAAAGTGGAATCAACACACCAGCAGCAAGAACATTAGTAGCTAACAAAGACAGCTTAACACCAGAAGAAATCGCTAAGATTAAAGCAGCGGTAGAAGAAGTTAACCCAGGAGCAATCGTAGTAGTAGATGCAAAAGGAAATGCGACTGTAACAACTAAAGACGGTGTAACAGCAACGATCTCAGCTGAACAATTAGTAAAAGACGAGAAAGATGTAGCAGCTAAAAATAATGGTGAAAACATCAACCTTGATTTCGAAAAACAAGTTGTAGCAGACTTAGATAATCTGACAGATGCAGACAAAGCAGGTGCTAAAGATAAAATCTTAGCAGCAAATCCAAACGTAGCAGAAATTATCTTCGATGCGAAAGGAAATGCGACAGTAATCCTTAAAGATGGAAAATCTTACACAATCTTAGCTAAAGATATCTTCAAAAAAGAAGAAGCACAAGCTCCATCAGTAAATGCTTCAGCAGAAATCAACTTCCCTGAAAGAGTTCAAGTAGGAGATCTAATGAACTTAACAGATGAAGAAAAAGAAACTGTGAAACAAGCTTTAATCAAAGCAAATCCAGAACTAAAAGAAGCTAAGATTACAATCTCAGCAACTGGAGAAACAACAATCGTATATCCAGATGGAAGAGTAGTAGTAATCCCAGCAGAAAAATTAGTAGTAGCTAAAGGTTCTAATAACAATGGTGGAAATAAAGAAGATGACTCTACAAATGTTTCACGTGGAAACAACGGAGCTTCTGACAACGCGCCAAAAGCAAACTCTAAATTAGGGCAACGTCTAGCAAACACAGGTACAACAGAAACTAATACTGGCTTAGCAGGATTAGGATTAGCGATCCTAGGTGGATTACTAGCGGTAGCTCGTCGTAAAAACGACAAAAACTAATTTGAAATTTAAGAAAAATACTAAACAAAACTCTTAAAAATGAAGACACTCTCGATAATTTTCGAGGGTGTTTTTTTATACTTTATTAACGAGGCTGAATAATTTGGTTGTATACTAAATCCGGGGCATGGAAAAATTCCAGCCCCGGATTTCAATTTTTATATATAAAAAGACAAATATCCAATATAATTAAAGTGTAGAAAAATAATTAACTAAGAAAGGATATTTGTCATGAATAATTTTATCACAAATTTACTATTAATAAAAGACCAAAATATAACTATGGATGATAAACTTGATTTAATTAATGTAGATGGTCAAGATACATTCGTATTTCATGGGACTTTATCATACAATCCAAAGTGTTGTACAAACTGTGGTTGTATAAAAGAAGGAAATAATATAGTTAAAAATGGATTCACAGATCCATTAAAAGTAGCTTTATTAAAGATATCAGAATGCCCTACATATCTACGATTAAAGAAACAACGCTTTAAATGTAGAGAATGTAATTCTAAGTTTTGTGCTGAAACATCATTTGTACAAAAGCACTGCAGTATATCTAAAAATCTTATATTCCACATTATGAAGAATCTTTCTAAGACACTATCATTTAAAGATATAGCTGAATTAAGTAATGTATCAGTATCTACAGTAGTAAGAGTAATGAAATCATGTAGAGAAGCTGTAGAAGTTAATACTTATTCAAGCTTACCAGAACACCTGTGTTTCGATGAAATAAAATCAACTAAAGATAGTAAAAATGGAATGAGTTTCGTATTCTTAGATGCTAGAACACATGACTTTATAGATATTGTAGATGGTAGAACACAACATATATTAAAACAATACTTTATGAGATATCCAAGAAAAATAAGAAAGAAAGTAAAAACGATCTGTATAGATATTTACCCTCCTTATATTAATATGATTAGAGAGATGTTTCCTAACGCTGAGATAATAATAGATAGATTCCATATGGTGCAAAATATTAATAGAGAATTAAACAAAGCTAGAGTAAAACTAATGAATCAATATAAGAGTAAAAAAGGTTCTACTTACACTATTCTAAAGAACTTCTGGAAAGTAATATTAGAAGATAGAGATAAAGTAAATTCAACTAAAATATTCTATTCTAGAAGCTTTAAACGCTATGTAACTAGAAAAGAGGTATTAGATTATATATTAGCTATAGATGCTGAATTTACAGCTAGTTATGAGAGAGTTCATGAGATAAGAGAAGCTATTAAGGCTAAAGATTCTGTAGAATTAGAGAAATATATAGGTATGGATACTAAAGGATTATCTAAAGGTGTAGCTAAAGCTATAAATACTATGAAAAAGCACAAAGAATATATGATTAACGCTGTTAAATATGTGTATTCTAATGGCCCATTAGAAGGATTTAATAATAAAATAAAACTACTAAAGAGAGTATCTTATGGATATTCTAGCTTTAGTAACTTCAGATTACGTATTTTAATTATGTCTAGATTATTTGTTTCTGAATATAAAAATAATGTTAAACTTAGTGAAAGTAAGAAAAAATCTAAGCAGCAAAATGCTGCCTAGATCTCATTTCCTATTTTTCTCCATGCCCCGAATTTGACAAAGAGCCAATAATTTTCGAGGGTGTCTTTTTATGATTTATTAACGAGATTGGACTACTTATGGGATGCTTTTTTATACTTTATCATTAAGGTTATGTTATTTCTGAGAATATCTTTTAATGTCTAAAGATGATTTCATGATAGTCTGGGGCATCTTCATCAGAAAATCAGGTACAAGAGTCCTTACATTTGCTTTTTTTCCTATAGGCAAACAAAAAAACTGACGAAATGAAGTCAGTTTACTATTTTGTATGATAGGAGTTATATATATTAGATATTCACATAGAGAGTGGCCAATAATATATTCTATTTAGTTAATAAAAATTCTTCACAAACTCCCTTTACACGTTTGTGGATTCTATATGCCGTGGCTAATGAGACATCCATTGCCTTTGCGGTTTGTTTCATATTCAAAGTTTTTATAAATTCGCAGAAAAATTTCATTTCTTGCTCCTCTAGAGCATCTTTTAAATATTCGAACAACTGTATATACACTAGCGAATAATTATCATCCGTAGAGTCTAATTTGTTATTGTCAAAAATATCTAAAGGTACACTCTTATCTTTGTTTCTATAGCGGATTTCATCGATTAATTTTCTTTTAATGGTAGTGAAAGCGAATCGGTCGAAGTCTTTTTCTTCAATTTTCCCTTCATTTAAGATTAAAAAACTAACCAATAAACCTTCAAGTCCATAATTGTAAAATTCATGATGAAGTTTTTTAGGTATGTTAACCTTATAAAGCGCCATAGTAATTAAGTCTTTTTTAACTTCAAGCAATTCGTAAAAAGATTCTGTCTCCCTATCGTTTAAATATAGTGTTTTTTTCATAATAAAAAACCTCCTAAGTGCCACTCTCTATACAAATATCTTCTTTATAAAGACAATTATGAAAAGAAATCTATATTGAAATAGAAGTAACGTAGGAAATAATTATATTGTAAAATATAAATGAATTTACCCCCTTACGAAAAAAGTCCCCTTCACTATATATAGTGTGTTTTTTTGCTATTTGTAACAAAAATTATGTGAAAGTTCACAAAATGTTCATATTGTACTAATTTTCTACGATAATATTATCTTTATATTTTTCCAGTAATATAGCGAGTTTTTTGAAAAGTTTATCTCGATGTCGACAGATAGTCATAGGACTGCAGTGTTTACTGTCTGCAATACTACGTATAGACTGCTCTTTTATAAATAAATCAACAAGAAGAAGTTGATCTTCTGTTGATAAAGTAGCCAGTGCATCATATAATGCTCTATAAATATCATTAGTAATTACGATCTCATCTGTTAATGGAGAGTTATCCCTAATTAGATTTTCCCCGTCACTATCTTCTGTATCGAATGCATATATGAAAAATAGATTATACTTCTTATCTTTTGCTTTCGCACGCCTAACCTTGTAGCTCATATAGCAAATAGATGAATATATTTTATCAGAAACCTCAATTTCCTGGTTTTTATTTATTTTATAGATTTTCATAATATTTTCTCCTTTGAAATTAAATGAAGTAAGGGGGTTTTTAGGGGATAATGATTATAACAGATTTACAGAAAAATAGTAAATGATAACCTAGAGTAATTATAGAGATTTTTTAGAATTGCTAAAATAAAATATATGAATAATTAATAAAGTTTAAAGGAATGTTAATGATAAAAATAATAGTGAAATATTTTGTAAATGTTTTCTCTTTTAAAAATTGTATAACTGTCTACAAAAATAGACATAAATACAGTTAGCATATTGTTTTACAAAGTAAAAAATAATGGTTATAGTATCACTTATGTTTATATTGATTGTCAGTATATTGTAAGTAATATAAAGTTGCTAAAAAGGCTATTAATTATTGTTTTTGTACAATTGTAATAGTCAAAATTAGTATTAAAATAAATTAAAGTAACTAAAAGTAATATTTTTAAAAATTTTTTGAGAATTTATAAGTCATTTTTATGGACAAAAAAATTAAATTAAGGTAAAATGGTGGTAAGAATTCAAATGGATTTCTCATCATGAGTTTACTAATAATAACAAAAAGATGAAGAATAGCAAAAAATGAATATAAAATCGGGGAGACATATTAAGAGGTAGAGTTATCTGTCTTGATATCGAAACAACCAAAAAGATAGAACCGAAAGTTTTATTTTATAGGTACGAGTAAGATTAAATATTCAATAAAAGGCTGTTCAAGTATACATAAAGGAGGAAAATAATGGTAGGAAAAAATAACCAATATTTAAAAGATACCAAACAAGGTACAAAAGTAGAATCATATTCTATTAAGAAGTTTAAAGTCGGTACTGCATCGGTAGTAATTGGTGCAAGTATCTTTTTTGGTGCTGGAGCAGTATCACAAGCTGCTGAGGAAGTATCAAATAACACAACTGCAGATAATACAACAAATGCAGGTGTAAAAGCAGAGGAAGCTCCAAAAGCAGAAGCAAAACCAGTAGTAGAAACTACTAAAGAAAGTGTTGCTTCAGCAGTAGCAGAAAAAGTAGGAGCAGAAGTACCGAAAACTGAAGCTCCAAAAGCAGCAGAAGCAAAACCAGAAGCTCCAAAAGTAGAAACTGCTAAAAAAGAAATCTTAAAAGCAAGTATTGTTACACTAGAAGAAAAATTAAAATCAGCTCAAGACGCTGATAAAGCAGCTGTAGCAGCAGCAAAAGAAGCATTAGCAGCAGCTAGTAGTATTAGCTAACGAAGCAGCTACACAAGCTGAAGTAGATGCACAAGCTCAAGCAGTGCAAGCTTTAAGCCAAGTAGTAACAGAAGCTAAAACTCAAGCTTTCGATAAAAAATTAGAAGAGAAAAAAGAAGCTGAACAAAAAGCTAAAGAAGCAACAGCTACTAAAGAAGAAAAAGAAGTAGCAACAGCTAAAAAAGAATTAGTTCAAGTAGCTTCAGAAGCAGAAGTAACTAACAAACTTGCTAAAACTGAATTAGCTAAAAAAGACTTAAAAGTAGAAGCAAAACCAGCAGTACAAGCTGCAGTAGTAAAAAACGAAGAAGCTTTAAAACTAGCTAAAGAATTACTAGGAAATGACAAAGCTACTAAAGAACAAGTCGCTAAAAGTTTAGCAGAATTAAGCAACTCTATTAAAGCTGTTTACACAGAGTTAGAGAACGCTGGAGCTAAACGTAATGGTAAATTCGAAGCAGTATTAGCAGAAGCAACAACAACTCTTAAAGATGCTTCGACTGAAACAGGTAAAAAATGGTTAGAAGATCATGATTATTCTTCATTATCAGATATCAAAGTTAAAACTAAAGAAGAAAACCTAAAAGAAATCAAAGACTTGAATGACCAAATCCAATGGTTAGATTTTGGAGATACGAGTGCATGGACAGGATTAAACGCAAATAATCAACTTCAAATCGGATCAACATATACAAAAGAATTAATTCCTGGTTATATTGTTACGATGAGAGTTAAAGAACTAAAACCGTTCGAATCAACTGAAATATTCAAAGATCGTGTTGCAGGAACTGATTTAGCAAGTTCTTACCAACCAGACAAAGAAAACCAATTCAACCCAGCTAACGGTGCAACAGGACTTGGAGCAAATCCTCAAAACAGATATACTCACGTTGCTAATGCTGGTCTGACAAGTGGTAAAGCTAAAACAACGATTGCAGGAACAAACCCTGCAGGTAAACCTCAAAACGGTCAAGCAGCTGGGGTTAAATTCGATGTAACAGCAACTTATAACGGTAAACCTGTAAAACCTGGTATCATTATGACTTCTGGGGAAGATATCGGACCTCTTGAGTCTGAAATTTATACAACTAATGGTACTCCATGGGACTTAGCGGCGATTGTTGGTTATGGTTCAAATAAAAATGCCTATAAGCCTCTTGATCAATTTAAAGATATGAATGGTGGTAAAACTGCTATCCTTAAATGGCAAGATGAAAAATTCTATAATGCTCTAAGTGGTAAAAAATTTGCGACTCCTGATGCAGCTACTGCAGGTCTAGGTTCACAAGTGTTTGGAGGTTACATAAATCAAAATGGATCTGGAACTCCAGTATTATCTACGGCAAACGTAACTGAAGTAGGATTTTATATCATGTCTTCTGGACAACAATCTTCTATGATTGGTATCAAGTTCTCTGACTTCGGAGATCTTCCAGAATCTTATGGAATGGCTGAACACTACTTAAGAACACAATCTATTGATTATGATACAAAAGCAATTAAACAAATCCAACAACCATACTTAGGTAAAGTAAAAGCGGATATCGACTCTGCACCAGGTACTCATGTACGTGGAATAGGTTCTGATGATGCTACAGAAAATGGAGATGAAGGTGTAGATCAACTTATTGCTCCAGATAATGTACATATCAACAAAGATACAGGACGTCCAGAAGTCCAATTAGTTAAAGGTCCGGATAATACTTATAAAGTTAAAGTTCTTGCTTCAGCAAACGGTAATGACAACTACACAGGTACAGTTGCTCCAGCATACGTGCGTGGATTTATTGACTTCAATGGAAATGGTAAATTTGATAAAGGTGAAGAATCTAATATCGCTACAGTAACAGGAAAAGACCAAGAAGTAGAACTTACATTTACAAACACTCAAGTAGTGGACACTACTAAAGATGTAGTAAACTTCCGTGTTCGTATCGCAAAAGATGAATCTCAAGTAGAAAAACCTGTAGGGATTGCATACTCTGGGGAAGTAGAAGATAACCAAATTCAAGTAATTCACCCACCTCGTGGAGATAAAGAAGAAACTACAGGTAAACAAGGTGAAACTCAATCAGTTGGTATCGAGTTCAGAACAAGACCATTGGGTGACGATGCATCTGACCTAGGTTCTAACAACGGAAAAACTACATTCAACTCATACGGTAAAATTCAGTATACTGAGCAAAGTAACGTAATCAGCGCAGAAACTACTAAGAAAGTTCAAACTGAAGGTGTAATGATCGTAGATCCTAGTGGAAATCTAGTTAAATCATACACTAAAGCAGGTCAAGGTACATATACAGTAACAGATGATAAGGTTACATTTACTCCAGAAGCTAATTTCGTAGGTAAAGCTGATGGTATCGCACTACGTGCTGTAGATTCAAATGGTGAATCTACTGGATGGACTGCATTAACAGCTCAAAACGGTCTTGAAAACAACAATGATGGTACGCATACAACTACTACAAAAACTATGGATGCTGTATACATTCCAACAGTAACTCCAAAAGAAATCACTGCAGATCCAGAAACATCAACAGATGTTCAAGGTAAAGAACAGAAGAAAACTCCAACATTCAAAACAGAAGGTGATTCGGCTACACCAGTAACACCAACTGCACAGTACCCAGCTAAATTAGTAGATCCAAAAACTGGAGCTAAAGTTGACTCTGTAACTGTAGATGGAGAAGGAACTTACACAATCAACCCAACAACAGGTGAAGTAACATTCCAACCACTTCCAACATTCAAAGGAACTGCAACAGGTGTTGATGTAACATTAACAGCACCAGTAGGTCAAGATAAAGATGGTCAAACTGTGACAGCTACAGCTACTACAAAATATACTCCAACAGTAACAGCTGTAGAACCAACAGCTAAACCAACAGACTCAGCAGGAGTACAAGGTGAAACTCAAAAAGGAACTCCTACATTCACAGCAGGAAATGCAGAAGTACCAATTAAAGAAAACTCTCACAAACTTCTAGATAAAGAAGGAAATGAAGTTCAACCTGGACAAACAACTCCAGCATACGCTGAAGATGGAGTAACTCCAGTAGGTACTTACTCAATTGATCCAGCGACAGGTGAAGTAACATTCACACCAACTGATAAAACTTACACTGGAAAAGTTGCACCAGCTAAAGTTCAAGCAGAAGATAAAAATGGAACTAAAGTAAACACAACTTACACTCCACACATCGTAGGTGTAACACCAACGGCAACACCAGCGGAATCTTCAGGTATCCAAGGACAACCACAAGATGGAACTGTATCGTTTGCACCTGGAGAAACAACAGTAGAAGGTGTTAAAAAATCAGTACCAATTAAAGCTAACTCAGCGGTTCTACTTGATGCTTCAGGTAACCCAGTAGCGCCAGGTACTCCAGTAGATGCTTTAGATCCAGAAGGAAACAAAGTAGGGGAATACACAATTGACCCAGCTACTAACAAAGTAACATTCACACCAACTAACAAAGAATACACAGGTAAAGTACAACCAGCTAACGTACAAGCAGAAGATGAAAATGGAACAAAAGTTAAAACAACTTATACTCCAACAATCGTAGGTGTAACACCAACTGCAGACCCAGCTGAAACAACTGATGTACAAGGTGTTGAACAATCTAAAGAAGTAACATTCAAACCTGGTAAAGCAACAGTTAACGGTGTTGAAAAAGAAGTACCACTTGACCCTAATTCATTTACATTATTAGGTGAAAATGGACAACCGGCTACATCAGTACCAGCTAAAAACCCAGCAGGAGATGTTATCGGTACATACACACTTAAAGTTGTAGACGGTAAAGCAACTGCGGTATTTACACCAACTGATAAAACATATGCAGGAGAAGTTGCCCCAGTTACTATCCAAGCTAAAGATACAAATGGAACTCCAGTAACAACAACTTACACTCCAAACATCACTCCAGTAGAACCAACAGGAAAACCAACAACAACTGAAGGTGCACAAGGACAACCTCAAGAAGGAACTCCAACATTCACACCAGGTGATGCCAAAGTTCCTATGAAGATCGACGCTACTCAACCAGCTAAATTAATCGATCCAGCTACTGGACAACCAACTGATGCAACAACAATTCCAGCGAAAGACGCTAACGGAAAAGAAGTTGGTACATACACAATCGATCCAACAACAGGAAAAGTAACATTCACACCTAATAAAGACTTTACAGGTACTCCAGTACCAGCAACAGTTCAAGCGAAAGATGCGAACGGAACTCCAACAACAGCTACTTACACACCAACTGTTAAACCAGTAACACCAAAAGGTGTAGATACATTCACAAAAGATATTCAAGGAGCAGAACAAAAAGGAACTCCTGAATTCAAACCTGGTAAAGCTACAATTGATGGAAAAGAAGTAGAAGTACCTATCGATACTAAAGAACCAGCTAAACTAATCGATCCAAAAACTGGTCAACCAGTAGATTCAGTAACAATTGATGGAGAAGGAACTTACACAGTTAATCCGGAAACTGGAGAAGTGACATTTAAACCAGATCCTCAATTCACAGGTAAAGGAACACCGATAAAAGTTCAACGTAAAGATACAAACGGAACACCGGTAACAGCTGACTACACAGCGGTAGTAGTACCTGCTGATCCAGAAGGGGACGATGTAACAACTGTGGATATCCAAGGTGCAGAGCAAAGTGGAACACCTAGATTCCATGGTGGTAAAGCAGATATCGATGGTGTAACCAAAGAAGTTCCTATCGATGAAACTGTTCCAGCTAAACTAATTGATCCAACTACAGGTCAAGAAGTTACTGAAGTTGTAACAGATGAAGGAACATACAGAGTAGATCCAGATGGAACTGTTCACTTTAAACCAAAACCAGACTTCGTAGGAAAAGCTAAAGGTGTAACTGTAAAACGTGTTGATACAAATGGAACACCAGCAACTGGTACATTTACACCAACAGTAGTAGGAACTTCTCCAAAAGCAGAACCGTCAGTATCTTCAGATATTCAAGGTCAAACTCAAAGCCAACCAGTTAAATTTACAGGTGGTTCAGCGGTTGTTAAAGACCCGGTAACAGGAGCTAAAACAGAAAAATCTGTAGATATTGATCCAGATACTTACACATTATTAGATGAAAAAGGACAACCAGCACCAGAAGTACCAGCTAAAGATCCAGAAGGAAATGTAATTGGTAAATATACTCTTGTTAAAGAAGACGGTAAAGATCCAGTTGCAGTATTCACTCCAACAGATAAAACTTACGCAGGTCCAGTTCAACCAGTAACAGTTCAAGCGCAAGATAAAAACGGAACAGCTGTAACAACAACTTATACTCCGAATATCACGCCTGTTAAACCAACTGCTAAAGGGGTAACTTCTGAAGGTGTACAAGGTCAAGAGCAAAGCGGAACTCCAACATTCACTGAAGGACACGAAAAAGCTCCAATCGATCCAACTGTACCAGCTAAATTAATCGATCCAGAAACCGGTGAACCAACTGATGAAAAATCAGTAACAGTACCAGGAGAAGGAACATATACAATTGACCCAGACACAGGAGCAGTAACGTTTAAACCAGAACCAAACTTCACAGGTAAAGCACAAGGTGTTGAAGTTCAACGTAAAGATACAAACGGAACTCCAGCTACAGCTAAATACACACCAACAGTTAAACCAGTAACACCAACATCAAAAGATGCAATTTCAGAAGATATTCAAGGTGCTAAACAAACAGGAAAACCAGTATTTACTGATGGTAAAACAACAGTTAATGGAAAAGAAGTAACTGTAGAAATCGACGAAACTGTTAAACCAACATTCGACGATGGTTCAACTACGAAAGAAGTACCAGGAGAAGGAACATACACTATCGATGAAAATGGTGTAGTAACATTCACTCCAGAACCACAATTCACAGGTAAAGCTAGTGGAGTAACAGTTAAACGTGTTGATAAAAACGGAACAGAAGTAACAGCTAAATACACACCAACAGTTAAACCAGTAACACCAACTGCAGAAGGTGTAACTACAACTGATGTTCAAGGTGCTAAACAAACAGGTAAACCAGAATTCACACCAGGTAAAACAACAGTTAACGGTGTAGAAAAAACTGTAGAACTTGATGATACTAAACCAGCTACATTCGAAGATGGTTCAACTACTAAAGAAGTACCAGGAGAAGGAACTTACACAGTTGCTCCAGATGGAACTGTAACATTTACTCCAAATAAAGACTTCACTGGGCAAGCAACAGGTGTAACGGTTAAACGTGTTGACAAAAACGGAACACCAGTAACAGCTAAATACACTCCAGTAGTATTACCAGTAACACCAACAGGTAAAGATGTAACATCAATCGGTGAAAAAGGACAACCTCAATCTGAGACTCCAGTATTCACACCAGGAACTACTAAAGTAAACGGTAAAACTATAACAGTACCAATCGATGAAAAAGTAGCTCCAACATTTGATGATGGAACAACTGAGAAGAAAGTACCAGGAGAAGGAACATACACTATCGATGAAAATGGTGTAGTAACATTCACTCCAGAACCAGACTTCGTAGGTCAAGCAACAGGTGTAACAGTTAAACGTGTTGACGAAAACGGAACACCAGTAACAGCTAAATACACACCAACAGTATTAGGTAAAACAACTACAGAAAACGTAGTATCTGAAGGTGCTAAAGGACAACCTCAATCTAATACTCCAGTATTCAAAGGTGATGTAGACACTACAGTAGCTCCAACATTCACTGATGGAACAACTGAGAAGAAAGTACCAGGAGAAGGAACTTACACAATCGATGCGACTGGTAAAGTAACGTTCACTCCAGAACCAAACTTCGTAGGAACAGCTACTCCGGTAGAAGTTGTACGTAAAGATAAAAACGGTAAAACAATCAAAGCTTCTTACACTCCAACAGTACGTCCAGACACAGTATTTGTTGATAAGAATGGTAAAGAGTTAATCCCATCTAAAGATGGTAAAAACTCATCAGAAACTATTCCAGGATACAAACTTGTTAAGACTGAAACTGATGAAAAAGGTAACACTAAACACATCTACGAACCAGTAACAACTAAACACGTAGATAGAAAAGGTAACCCAATCCCAGGAACAACAACAGAAGAAGGAACAAAAGATCCTAAGAACATTCCAGGATACAAAGTAGTAGAAACTAAGAAACTTCCAAATGGAGATACAGAATATGTATACGAAAAAGTAACTACAAGACACGAAGATGAAGCTGGTAACCCAATTCCAGGAACTGAAATTGAAGAAGGAACAAAAGATCCTAAAAACATTCCAGGTTACAAACTAGTAAGAACAACAACTACTTCAAAAGGAGATACAGTTCACACTTACGCTCCAGTTCAAACATTCTTCAAAGATAAAGAAGGAAATGTAATTCCAGGAAATCCAACAGAAGATGGAGA
>NZ_JAPWCA010000031.1:0-15245 GCF_041433725.1 Gemella sp. 27098_8_155 | reverse complement strand
GTTTGTCCAGTAAAAGGGGTACATATCAAACAAGATTTTATTGAGTCTCCCCTGTACAGTTTATTAGATATCTAAAAAGCTTTTATAAAGCGAATTTAGATATCAATAAACCTATGCGCCTATGAGTTCTCATATGCACTATTTTAAAATTATTATATCTTTTTAATAAAATTCTCGATACCATATACTACTCCATCTTCATTATTTGATTTTGTAACATAATCTGCAAACTTTTTTACGTCTGCCTCGTACCTTGACAAGTAGCCCAAAAAACACTCAGAACTATTGTTCTGAGTGTCCATTTAATTAGAATTTAATTTTTTCTTCGATGTATTGTTTTAATTCAGTGATAGGAATACGAGTTTGTTCCATAGTATCTCTATCACGAACAGTTACCATTCCATCGTTTTCAGACTCGAAGTCATAAGTGATACAGAAAGGAGTACCAATTTCATCTTGTCTTCTATATCTCTTACCAATTGATCCAGTTTCATCAAAATCAACCATAAAGTCTGCAGCTAATTGTTGATATACTTCAACAGCTTTATCACTTAATTTTTTAGAAAGTGGTAAGATAGCTGCTTTAAACGGAGCAAGAGCTGGGTGGAATTTAAGAACTGTACGAGTATCATTTTCTCCAACCTCTTCTTCGTTATATGCATCACATAAGAATGCTAGAAGAACACGGTCAACCCCTACAGATGGTTCGATACAATATGGGATGAATTTTTCATTTGTACTTAAGTCTTGATAAGTTAAATCTTGACCAGAGTGTTCCATATGTTGTTTTAAGTCGTAATCTGTTCTTGAAGCAATACCCCAAAGTTCTCCCCAACCAAATGGGAATTTGAACTCGATATCTGTAGTTGCATTTGAATAGTGTGATAATTCTTCTTTATCATGATCACGAAGACGGATATTTTCTTTAGTCATACCTAAGTCTAATAAGAATTTCTCACAACTGTTTTTCCAAGTTGTATGCCAATCTAATTCTGTTCCTGGTTCACAGAAGAATTCTAATTCCATTTGTTCGAATTCACGAGTACGGAAGATAAAGTTCCCTGGTGTAATTTCGTTACGGAATGATTTACCAATTTGTCCAATACCAAATGGTAATTTTTTACGCATACTACGTTGAACGTTTTTGAAGTTAACGAAGATACCTTGTGCTGTTTCTGGACGTAGGTAAATTTGGCTCGTAGAATTTTCTACTACACCTTGGTTTGTTTTAAACATTAGGTTAAATTGACGAATGTTAGTGTAGTCATGGCTACCACATTCTGGACATTTAATGTTTTCACGATCGATAATAGCTTCTAATTCTTCAAATGGAAGACCATCAACTACTACATCCTCATTTTTTTCGTTGAAATAGTATTCTTCGATTAATTTATCCGCACGAAGACGTGATTTACAAACTTTACAGTCCATCATAGGATCACTGAAGTTACCTACGTGTCCTGATGCTTCCCAAGTACGTGGGTTCATGAAAATAGCTGCATCTAACCCTACGTTATATGGTGATTCTTGAATAAATTTTTTCCACCATGCTTTTTTTACGTTATTTTTTAATTCTACACCTAGTGGACCATAATCCCAAGTATTAGCTAATCCACCATAAATTTCAGATCCTTGAAATACGAATCCTCTATTTTTTGCTAGAGATAAAATTTTCTCCATTGTTGTTTCCTCCTTATTAATAAAAATATAAAAAGCCCTAGATATGCCGAAGCACATCTAGGGACGAAATAATTTCCGCGGTTCCACCCTGATTAGTAAAAACTCAACTTTAACAATATTAAATTGTATTTAATGCCAATATTGTTGCTGAACTCTCACCATCATCAGCTCGCTTACTTACTTTACATTCTATCACTAAATTTATAAATTTTCAAGTGAAATTTATAAATTTATCATGAATGCGTTTACCTCTTGGTGATAGATTATTTAAGTTAGATTTTCATCTTATTATTTTCACTATTATATACAACTTTTAATCAATAAGGTTGTACTCAGTATTTATAGATGTTATAATAGAAAATGATTAAAATTTAATAAGGAGGGTCTATGAGATTTTCATTAACTCGTGGTAATGTTAACCACCTACTTCTTAGTGGAATTATTTATATATTAGCAGTATTTGTTATTCCACTTCAACTCCCTCGAAACATTAGTGTTGATAATCGTGTAACTATTGTGTTGTTTTTATCTTTAACAGCTACCTTTATTCTTGGTTATATAGCCAGAAAAGGAACTAACGATATAGATAAACAACAGTCAAAATACAACTTTATCACCCTATTTGCAATTGGAATTATTGGATTTATTTCGATGATGTTGCTTCAAGGTATTTTGAACGGTTTGTTAGTATACCTATCAAACTTTTTCAACTTTCCTACTAAAAGTAAAAACACAAGTAACGTCGTTGAAGTATTAAAATTAAAACCATACTTCATACTATATGTAGCTGTACTAGGACCAATAATGGAAGAATTATTCTTTAGAAAAGCAGTATTTGGATATTTTTACGATGCAATGATAGGTAGTAAAAAATGGATTAGATTCACTATTCCTGCATTAATCACAGGAATTATATTCGCACTACCTCATGACGGTTTCTCACCAATTATGATCGTCTATATCGGTATGTCATTCGTATTTTCTTATCTATATTTACATACGAAAAGAATAATTACACCTATCGTAGCTCATATTCTAATGAACAGCTTAGTAGTTCTAGTGCAATTTTTCGTAAATTAGGAGGTAAATATGTCATCAAAAACTTGGTTATCGTCTAACTACTTTTTACAATTTTTAGTAACGGGTACTTTTTTACCATTCTGGATGGTATATCTGACTTCTGTAAAAAACTTAAATGTTCTAGAGGCCAGTTCAATATTCTCAATGTTGTATTTCGCTAGGGTTATCAGTGGTATATTTTTAAGTCCGTATTTAATAAAAAAATATAACTTAAATATTACGATGAAATTTTCTGTTGCTTCAGGTCTTATCCTTGCGATAAGTTATGGATTCACAAACGAAAAGATATTATTAGGAATTATCACATTCCTATTCGGGTTAATTTACTTTATGATTAGTCCACTTGTAGAAGGTTTAGCTTCTTTATTTTTACGTGAAGAAAATATTGACTACGGGAAAGCAAGAACATACGGATCACTTGGATATACAGTTGTTGGTATATTTATCGGAGGAGTATTAGGTTATGTAGGTAATGGAGCACTATATTACATACTTATATTTTTAGTAGCATTATATTTAGTATTTATGTTCCTACCACAGCCTAAATTAGTAAAAAACTTAAACTTGGATAATAACAGTAACAACGATAAAAAAGAAAGCCTATATGGCTGGGTATTAAAAGATAGAAATGCGATATTGTTAATAGTAACTATTTTCTTATATCAACTTTCTCACACAGCATACAACAATTATAACGCTATATATTTAGAAAGTATGAATATATCAGCTAAATGGTTATCAGGAGTAATCTTAAACGTATCAGTTATAGCAGAAATAATCTTCTTTATCTTTTCGAAAAGATTGGTAGATAAAATAAAACCAAAAAATCTATTGGTGTTCGCGGGAGTTTGCGCCGTGATACGTTGGTCAGCCTTAGCAACTTTCCATAATATCTATGTATTTACTGTAATGCAAACATTTCATGCAATAACATTCGCAGTTGCACATATAGCATTCATCTTAATTCTAAATAGAGATTACAACAACAAGGAGATTATAGATATGCAAAATCTATATACAGCGATTTGTTTCCAACTAAGTATGGCTATAGGATTGTATATTATGGGAGCACTGTGGGATATTAGTACTTCATACGTGTTCTACGCATCAGCAATTATCGCAGCTATAGGAACAGTAGTTGCAACGAGATTAAAAGCAAAAAGATAAAAATAAATGACCTTGAAAGTTCAGATTAACTGAGTTCAAGGTCGTTTTTGTATAGGATTTAACAAATAATTCGGAGAATGGTTTATAAATACCAAACTCCGAATTTTTAATTATCTACGAAAAATTTTCTTCACTAATTTTATAAGTTTGAATTTCAATGGATTTGGATAATAGCGGAATGTTCCCATTTTTCTAACAACATATCCATTGAAGTTTTGCTTAAATCGTAACACTCCATCAGTTCCATCAAAAATCCCTTGAATCCCCAAGAAATTATACAATGGTATACCTCTTTTTATAGATTCTAGCATTACATATTCTTGTAGTAATGTTGGAGAATAAAACTTGTTAAATTCTGTATACGATCCACTAAATAAATATGTACTCTCCTGTCCGCTATAAATGAATAAGCTTCCTGATAGTACTACTTCTTCTTTTCCATATTTAGAAATAAAACCTTCAGCTTCTTCTATACGATTATCATATGTTTCAATCTCACGATTTAATTCTTTTGATAATCGATTAAACTTAGCTGATTTTTTCTCTCCAGGATTTTCCTCAATAAGTTTTTCTAACTTATCTACAATTGTTTTTTTATTACTTTGAAGATTCAATAAATATTCCTCAAAATTAATAGTAGCAATCATAAACTCCGCATCTTCTCCAAAACTATCATAGAAATCTTCATAATATTCTAGGGGTTTATCACTATAATCACGTCTATTACTAGTAGAAGCTGTGATATCTTTAAATATTTGCAGTTCATTTCTTTCTAGTTTTCTAACTTTAATACCGAAACTTTTGGCTTTCTTTAATAATTGTTTTCCTTTTTTACCGAAAGAATTAACTAGAGTTTCTTCTGTTATTCCTTTCATATCTTTTACATAATGCCAATCTGGTTCACCATCTGGATAACCAGTTGTTAAACCATCATGCGTATAACCAAGTTCTACTAATTCTCTAACGAAATGTTTATTTTCTTCACCGATAGGTTCACCATCACTGTTAAATTCTTGATATGTGTTATAAGGTTTAACTATTAATTCTATTACCCCTTGTTGTTTAGCATAATCTTTTAAACCATTATAAAAATCCTTTAACTTGGATTCATCAGTATATATCGGTCCAGATTTCAATTCCATATATAATCCGCCAGCCATAGGTTTGCTGAAGACAATACTAGAAACTAGAGTTTCTCCATTTTCTTTCCAAGCAACATACTTTATCGTAAACCCTCTTTTTTCTAACAAATGACCCATTGGTACTTTTTGTATAAAAGATGCACTATCTACAATTTTCGTATGATTATTAAACTCATCTTGAGTTATTATCTCAAATGACATAAATTACCTACCTTAATATATTTTTTAGTATATAAAATTGGACAAAACTTTTATTCAACAAAAATTTTAAACTTCACTTTGCCCTTTATAGTTTATTAATATTTTAATAACTTAAAACAAAGTTCAATAAACTATTTTTCAATATCTTATTCAGTACAATTTACAATGATCTTAACCTCTAAAGTTAACACCATCGCTACTAATTGTATCATGCATACTTTTATATTTCAACAAAAAAGAGAGTAAATAATATATTATTTCCGGAAATTTAATACTAATAATTACTTGTATTGAATAAATCCAGGAATGCAGTTATTTCATATCCTGGATTCTAATTATATTCTAGAATAAAAAAAAGGAGTTTGAAATCAAACATCCTTTTTTTATTTCTCGTCAGTATTATTTAGCTGCGTGAGTTTTTGGTAAAACTCTGTTAGCTTTAACAGGACCGTTTACAACTTTACCATCTTTAGTAATAGTTTTAAGAACGTTACCTTTTTGGTCTTTAATTACAGTTGAACCGTCTTGTTTTTTCTCAACAGTTACATCTTTACCAGTTTGGTTTTTGATGTCTTCTGCAATACGTGTTGGGTTAGGTTTGTTATCTTCAACACCTGTTTTATCGTTCCAGTAGTTACCTTGACTAACTGCTGCTGCTCTATATTGTTCTTGTAATTTTTGAACGTAGCGGTTTTTAACAGTGTTGTAGATTTCATCAAATGATCTACCTGCAGTAGCTTTTGCAGCTGCAACTTTAGCTTCTAAAGCTTCTTTTTTAGTAGTGAAATCATGACCTGAGTATCCAGAATCTAAGAATGCTTTTAATTCTGCTTGAGCAGCTTTAAGAGCTTGACTTCCTTGTTGATCAAATTGTCTTTGAGCTTCAGCACGGATTTCAGCTTCGTGAGCAGCTACTTGAGCATTTGCTTCATCAGCGATGTCGCGTTCAGAAACATATTTTTTTTGAGTTAGTTGGTTTGAGTTACTTGCATTTTCACCTTGAGCTAAAGCAAGAGGAGCAACTGTAGTAGCTACTAAACCAGCTGATAATACTGATAATAATACTTTTTTGTTCATAGTATTACATCTCCTTTACATAATTAATATTAATTTTAATACGATCGTATTCGTATATATAGATATTATATTGAGTTTTGGAATAAAAGTCAAGTTGTTTTCTTAAGTTTTTTAAGATTTTTTGTTAAAATTAGGCATTAAATAGGTTTTTTTCTATTTCATTACTATTTTCATATAACATTTAGTTGACATATTTACCTGTAAATATAACTTAGGTAAATAATTTTAACATGACAATTTATAAATTAAATAATTTATTAAATCACCTGTTATTCTTTATACTTACTATACTAAAGAACTTCTTAAATAAGCATTAACTAGTTTATGAGTTTGTTCTACTGAATCTATGTGCGTTCTTTCATAAGAGTGGCTTGACTCGATTCCTGCTCCTAATAGTGCGTGTTTTACTTCTGCTCCTGCTCGCATAGCTGCCGAAGCATCACTTCCATAATATGGATATATATCTAGTTTGTATTCTATTCCATTTTCTTTAGCTAGATTTACTAAATGATTTCTGAATTCATAATTATATGGACCACTAGCGTCCTTTACACAGATGGACACTGTATATTCATCAGTTTGTTGGTCATCCCCCATTGCACCCATATCTACCGCAAGGTATTCTACTGCCTCTTTCGGAAGACTTGAGTTAGCTCCATGCCCTACTTCTTCAAATACACTGAACATGAAGTGTGTTGTATATGGAAGTTCAACATTTTCTTCTTTATATATTCTTAGTAAATTTAATAATATAGCTGCACTTACTTTATCGTCTAAAAATCTGCTCTTAATGAATCCTGTATCTGTAATAATAGTTCTAGGATCAAAACTAATAAAGTCTCCAACATCAATTCCTAAATCACGTGTTTCTTTTTCGTTAGTTACCTTGGCATCTAATCTTACTTCCATATTATCTTCTGTGCGTTCTACAGTGCCCGCATCTCTATATACGTGTGTGCTAGTTTGATGAACTAAGATTGTTCCACTTACAGTTTTTCCTGTACTTGCTACATGGACAAGGCAGTTTTCTCCTTCTATCATATTCCAAGGATAACCACCGACTTTAGCTAATTTTAGTCTTCCGTCTGGTTTTACGGCACGAACCATAGCTCCTAGAGTATCAACATGAGCAGTAACTACACGGTGTTTAGAATCATCTTTTCCTTTTACTACTACATTAACTCCGCCTTTATTGGTTCTTATCGCTGTATAACCTAGTCTTTCTATTTCTTCTACTAAGTAATCAGAGATTTCTTTAGTGTAACCTGTTGGCGATACTATACTTGTTAGTTTTTTTAAATAATTTATTGTTTCTTGCATTGGAATTCTCCCTTCTATTAAAAAAAGACCCATGCAAAGCATGAGTCTTAAAATATGTTTCGTAGTTATTATGCTTTGTTTCTTGAACCGAAGATATCGATTTTTTCGTGAACCATAGCTTTAATAGCTTCAAATCCAGGGTTTAATAATTTACGAGGGTCGAAACCTTTAGGTTTTTGATCTCCACCTTCTTCAATGTATTTACGTGTAGCTTCAGCAAATGCTAATTGACATTCAGTGTTAACATTAACTTTAGATACTCCTAGAGAGATAGCTTTTTGGATTTGGTCAGTTGGGATTCCTGAACCACCGTGTAATACTAATGGAATTCCATCAGTGATGTTAGCAATTTTTTCTAATGTTTCAAAGCTTAATCCAGCCCAGTTTTCTGGGTATTTACCGTGGATGTTACCAATACCTGCAGCTAGGAAGTCAATTCCTAAGTCAGCCATTGTTTTACATTCGTTTGGATCAGCTAATTCACCGCTACCGATAACTCCATCTTCTTCTCCACCGATTGAACCTACTTCACACTCGATAGAAATACCTTTAGAGTGAGCTAAAGCGATCATTTCTTTAGATTTAGCGATGTTTTCTTCGAATGGATAGTGAGATCCGTCGAACATTACTGAACTAAATCCAGCTTCGATAGCTTTTTGAGTTCCTTCGTATGAACCGTGGTCTAAGTGCAATGCTACAGGAACTGTAATTTTCATTTCTTCTACCATAGCTTTAACCATAGCTGCTACAGTTCTGAAACCAGTCATGTATTTAGCTGCTCCTTCACTTACACCTAAGATTACTGGACTTTTTGCTTCTTCACAAGCTGCTAAAATAGCTTTTGTCCATTCTAAGTTATTGATGTTGAAATGCCCTACAGCATATCCTTCTTTTCTTGCTTTTACAAGCATGTCTTTTGCTGGTACTAATACCATGTTGTTTGTCCTCCTTAAATAACTACTTACTATATATTATAATACTACACTTTTTAGAAAAAATAAACTATTTTCTTCTATAATTTTCAATTAAGTGTAATATTTATTAAATTTTAACATATTAATTCTTCTATTCTTTGGTATCACAAGTTTTTTGTTGTTAACGTATACATCATTAACTTCTTAGTTTTTTCAAATTCCAACCTAAAATTTCATAATCAAATTTCTTAAAAATTTTCATTTATTTAATCTATTTAATTTTTTTATCTAAATTAGGTTGTTATACTAGTACACCTTTAAATTTTTAAAAAATCACCCCAAAATTAGCTATTTAAACTAATATTTGAGGCGATATATTATACTTCTATACTATTTATCTAATTTAGACATAGTTTCAACCATGTATTCAGGAATTTCTGTTTCAAAATATAAATGTTTTCCTGTAATTGGGTGGTTGAATTCAATACTTTTTGAATGAAGTGCTTGTCCATTAGTATTTAATGTTTTTCTCGGTCCATATACTGGATCTCCTACTAATGGGTGGTTGATGTATTTCATATGTACTCTGATTTGGTGAGTACGTCCAGTTTCCAGTTCACATTCGATAAGTGTATATTTTTCAAATCTATCTACTACTTTAAAGTGTGTAATAGATGGTTTTCCTTCATCGATAACAGCCATTTCTTTACGTTCTTTTGGATTACGAGCTATTGGAGCATCAATCGTTCCATAGTCATGTTTTATACTACCATGAACAAGAGCATAATATTTCCTCTTAACATCTTTATTCGCAATCATCTCAGATAATTTAACGTGTGCTTTATCATTTTTCGCAACGATTAATAAGCCTGAAGTATCTTTATCAATTCTGTGAACAATTCCTGGTCTAATAGTTCCATTTATACTTGAAAGTTCACTGTGGAATAATAAGGCATTTACTAATGTTCCATCTTTGTGTCCTACTGATGGGTGAACAACCATACCTTTAGCTTTATTTACAATAATTAAATCATCGTCTTCATATACAATATCAATTGGAATATCTTGTTTTACAGCGTCTAATTCTTCGGGTTCCTTGTATTCAATAGTAATAACATTACCTTCTTTTAATTTATAATTTGTTTTAATACTATTTCCATCTACTTTTATATAACCTTCAGAAATTAAGTTCTGGATATTTGTTCTAGAAACATCTGTTAATTCTTGTTGTAAAAATTTATCGATTCTTTCACTTTTCGGTGAAGTATATATAATTTTTTGTGTATCCATTACTTCCTCCTTTTTTCATACTATACTATCTTAACATATACATTCAAAAAAACAAAATAAAATATAGTAGAAATGTTTTAAAATATGATACTTCTATAGTATTCCAATCTCAATATTCTTTAAATAGTAAAAATCAATCAATTTCTATCACTTCCACTATTCTCCTATCTATATTATAATGTTATAGAAAGAATTAATTAACCTTTTGTGTGAGTTACTTTATTTTTACAAAATTACTCACAATACTACTATTAAAAAAGGAGTGAATTTTTTGGAAATTAATAGATTACATGTAGATTTTGATCTTCAGAGTAAGTACGAACCTAAAGGCGACCAGGTGAATGCTATTGCCGAACTTACTGAAGGTTTAAATAATGGAGAAAAATATCAAACTTTACTTGGTGCTACAGGTACTGGTAAAACTTTCACTATAGCTAACATCGTGAAAAACGTAGGTAAACCTACCCTAGTTCTTGCCCACAACAAGACACTAGCAGGACAACTTTACAACGAGCTTAAAGAATTTTTCCCGAACAACCGAGTTGAGTATTTCGTTTCATACTACGATTACTTCCAACCAGAAGCATATGTTCCATCAACAGATACTTATATAGAAAAAGATTCTTCTGTGAACGATGAAATTGATAAACTTCGACACAGTGCAACATCATCTTTATTCGATCGAGATGATGTAATTATAGTTTCGAGTGTCAGCTGTATATATGGTTTAGGGTCTCCAGAAGAATATTCTTCTCTAGTGCTATCATTACGAGTTGGCGATGAAATTAATCGTAATAAAATAATGGAAAAACTAATCAGCATTCAATATATGAGAAATGATATCGAGTTTACTCGTGGTACTTTTAGAGTTCGTGGTGATGTTATTGAGATTTTCCCGGCATCTCGCAGTGAAAATTCGGTTCGAGTAGAAATGTTTGGAGATGAAATAGATCGTATCCGTGAAATTAATCCACTTACTGGGGAAGTGCTAAGTGAACTTGAACATATTGCAATTTACCCTGCCAGTCACTTCGTAGCTGGTGATGAAAAAACTAAAGAAGCTATTAAAAGGATTCGAGCTGAATTAGAAGAAAGATTAAAAGTTCTTAATATGGAAAACAAACTTCTAGAAGCTCAACGACTTGAACAACGTACTAACTATGACCTTGAAATGATGGAAGAAATGGGATTTTGTTCTGGTATAGAAAACTACTCTCTTCACCTTACTCTTCGTGAACCTGGTAGTACTCCATACACACTACTAGATTACTTCCCAGATGATTGGTTACTAGTAGTCGATGAATCACACGTTACTCTTCCTCAGGTTCGTGGTATGTTTAACGGAGATAGAGCTCGTAAACAAGTTCTTGTTGATTATGGTTTCAGATTACCTACAGCTCTCGATAACCGACCTTTAAACTTCGAAGAATTCGAGAAGAAATTAAACCAAGCCATTTTTGTATCAGCTACTCCTGGGGACTTCGAATTAGAGCATAGTACTAAAATTACTGAACAAATTATTCGTCCTACAGGTCTACTAGATCCGATTATCGATATTCGCCCAGTTAGCGATCAAGTCTTTGACATAACTAAAGAAGCTGAGAAAATTATAGCTAAAGGAGAACGCGTTCTAATAACTACTCTAACTAAAAAAATGGCAGAATCTCTTACTGCCTACCTGAAAGAGAATGGTCTAAAAGTAGAATATCTACATTCAGATATAAAAACTTTAGAACGTACTGAAATAATTAGAAATCTTCGTCTTGGTAAATTCGATATTCTTATTGGGATTAACTTACTACGTGAAGGTTTAGATATTCCTGAAGTTTCACTAGTAGCTATTTTGGATGCTGATAAAGAAGGATTCTTACGTGGAGATAAGGCTCTTTTACAAACTATTGGTCGTGCAGCTCGTAACGCAAATGGTCGTGTAATCATGTATGCAGATAACATTACTCGAAGTATGAGAAAAGCGATTGATGAGACGAACCGTCGTCGTGAAATTCAAATGGCTTACAACGAAGAACACGGAATCACTCCTCAAACAATTATAAAAGATATTCGTGATTCAATAAGCGCTAAGAAAGAAGTCGTTAAAGATGATGGAATTCTTGAACTTGAAGAAAGTGCAAATATCAATGATGATAATATCGAAGAACACTTAGCAGAATTAGAACAACAAATGTTCGACGCTGCAGAAAAATTTGAGTTTGAGCAAGCTGCGAAGCTTCGTGATACTATCGCAGAACTTAAAGAAAAGTATAAACTTTAGACAATAATTTTAAAGAAGCAACAAGATTAATTTGATTAATATAAAATCAAATATACTTGTGCTTCTTTTTATTATTCTTAAGTGTTTTAACTTTTTAAAAAATTTATTCAATATATCTTACAAATTTATTCTACTTTTAAATTTTTATGATATAATAAGGTATATTAGTTTTGTATCGTATTCATAAAATAATGAACATTACTAATTTAGCACATGTGTAAATCGATATTTATACATTTCAATTAAAGACAAAAACAATTTTATTTCTTAGGAGATTAAAAAATGACAAAACAAAATATTGGAATTATTTATGGTGGAAAAAGTGCTGAACACTCAATTTCACTATTAACAGCAAAATCAATTATTAACGCAATTGACAAAGAAAAATACAACGTATTCCCTATCTTCATCTCATTAGAAGGTAACTGGGCTCGTGGTGAACAAATTACATCAGAAATAGCTGATCAACATGACCTTATTTTTTCAAACTTTGATAATGACATCAGCGGATTATTATTTGAAGATGGACGTAAATTCGATATCGTCTTCCCAGTTCTTCACGGACCAAATGGTGAAGATGGAACAATCCAAGGTTTACTAGAAATTATGGATATAGCATATGTAGGTAACAATGTACTTTCAAGTGCTGCTGGTATGGATAAAGTAATTATGAAACAATTATTCGCTGCTTATGACCTTCCACAACTTCCATATGTTCACTTTATCGAGTATACATGGAAAAATAAAAAAGAAGCTATTATTAATGAAATCAACGAAAATCTTAAATATCCTGTTTTCGTTAAACCTGCAAACCTAGGTTCATCTGTTGGTATTAGCCGTTGTAATGATGAAGCTGAATTAGTTAAAGGTATCGAAGAAGCCCTAAAATTTGATAAAAAAATCGTTGTTGAACAAGGTGCTGTTGGAGCTAAAGAAATCGAAGTTGCAGTTCTTGGTTACAATGAAGTAAAAACTACTGATCCAGGTGAAATCGTAAATATATCTTCAACAGAATTCTACGACTATGAAACTAAATACACCGACGGACAATCACGTATGGATATTCCTGCACCAGTAGATACTACTCTATATCCTAAATTTAGAGAAATGGCAGCTACTGCTTTCCGTGCGATCAGTGGTTCTGGCTTAGTACGTGCTGACTTCTTCTACACTAAAGAAGGAGAAATCTTCATTAACGAAGTAAACACAATGCCTGGTTTCACACCATTCTCAATGTTCCCTTCTCTATGGGCAAACATGAATGTAAGTTATTCTGAAATTATCGAAGAATTATTCAAGTTAGCTGTAGAGCGTTACGAAGATCGCAAAAACTTATTAACTGAAGAATAGGATAAGACATGAAATATTTAGTTAAAGATTTAGAAAAAATATTAAATGCAAAAAAAGTAAATATCACAAATGATACAGAAATTACTGGTATAGCAATTGATAGTAGAAAAGTTAAACAAGGGGATCTATTCATCCCCTTCTTAGGTGAAAATGTAGATGGTCACAACTATATAGAAAGTGCTTTCGAAAAAGGTGCGGCAGCAAGTTTATCTTTAAAAGATGACTTCATTTCTGATAATAACATTATCTATGTTAATGATAGCTACGAAGCTATTCAAACTTTAGCAAAACATTATTTAGACAGCCTAAATGCAAAAACTATCGCAATCACAGGCAGCAACGGTAAAACTACTACAAAAGATATAATTACAGGTGTATTATCAATAAAATATAAAGTTCACAAAACACAAGGTAACTTTAATAATGAACTTGGTGTACCATTAACTATTCTTGCTGCACCAGAAGATAGTGAAATACTAGTTCTTGAAATGGGAGCTGATGGATTCGGTCAACTTGATTTCTTATCTAAGATGGTTGAACCAGATTATACAGTAATTACTAATATCGGTGAAAGCCATATTGAATTCTTCAAATCACGTGAAGGTATTGCTAAAGCTAAATTTGAAATTACTAACGGAATGAAAAAAGACGGATACTTCGTTTATAACGGAGATGAAGTTCTTTTAAAAACATTAGTAGATTCATCAGATATTAATGCTACTTCATGTGGTGAAAATGGCTATAACGATATTATTTTAGAAAACTACACTATTACTCGTGATAAGATTGATTTCAAACTTAACATCAGTAATGAGCAATACTTCACTAAATTAAAAGGAAAACATAATCTATTCAACATTATGTTCGCAACTGCAATCGCAAGCAAAATTGGATTAACTAACGAGGAAATCCGCAAGGCTATAGAAAATACTGTAGAAATCACGGGAATGCGTCTACAAAGTATTCCTTACAAAGAAGACTCACTAATTATTAACGATGCATATAATGCAAGCCCTACTTCTATGAAAGCTGGAGTAGATGTCGTAAGTAGCTTCGATGACTTCGATTATAAAACATTAGTATTAGGAAGCATGTTCGAACTTGGACCAAATGAAGTTAACTATCACGGTGAAGTTGGTGAATATATCTCTAACAATACTAACGATATAGATTTAGTAATTAGCGTTGGAGAGCTAGCTGAAAACATTACTAAACAAATTAAAAACGACAGAATAAAAACACTACACTTCCCTACTACTGCTGAAGTTAGTGAATATTTAAAAAATAACAAACATAAAAACGAAGTTATCCTATTTAAAGCAAGTCGTTCAATGAAATTAGAAACGATTATTGAAGAGATAACGAAGTAACAATAGACAGAAAAGGATTCATTAGCATTGAAATGTTAGTGAATCCTCATTTTATTATTGTTAAAATTTAAGTTAAATTAATATTAGTTCAAATAATGACCACCCCTGAAAAGGGGTGGTTTTCTCTTCGGGTATAACCCTTTGTTACTAACACGCACCTCAAGGCGCTGGCTTTCACATTCGTTCAAGCCCTATTGTATTTTAACGCCCGCTACCCGTTAAACGGGTTTATCTATTTTTTCTTATCTCCAAATGGATTTTTATATTCTTTTGTTGTCAATTTGTCTATCGCAATGTCATGCGATTCTTGTTCTCTGATATATTTTCTTATTGTACTTTCATTCAATCCTACAGTACTTACATAGTATCCTTCTGCCCAAAA
>NZ_JAPWCA010000030.1:0-16493 GCF_041433725.1 Gemella sp. 27098_8_155 | reverse complement strand
TATAAGTTTGTTTACTTCTTCTAGTAAGAACATCTTCACATTTAATGATGAAGTGAATTTTTCAAGATTAACTATTTTATCTTTATCAATGTTATTCGATACTTTATAAGCTCGGATAAGTTGATTTTTTGGAGTATTTTCTGCTGAAATAAACTCGACTATATCAGATTTATATCCAAACGCTTCTAGAACTTCACTGCGTACTGAATCAGTAAGAAGAGTAGAGAATTTTTCTTTAACAATTCCATGTTTTAACATGAATGGAAGGAAATCAGAGTTAAGTTGTCCGTTAACTTCTTTTTGACAACATGGTACAGCGAAGAATACTTTTGCTTTCCAGCCAAGAGCTTTAAGTATAGCTATATCCGTTGCTGTATTACATGCATGCAGACTAATAACCATATCTATCTCATCTTTATTCTCGTAATCAATTACATCACCGTATATGAAACTTAGATTTTTGAAATTAAGTTTTTCAGCAATATTATTACAGTTTTCAATAATTTCTTTTTTTAAATCTATTCCAATGATTTTAACATTCATTTTTAAAACTTCAGTTAAATAGTAATAGGTAGAGAATGTTAAGTAGCTCTTACCACTACCAAAATCTAAGATTGTAATCTGTTTATTAGAATCTAATTGAGTAGTAGCTTGTTTAATAAATTCAAGGTATTTGTTTATTTGTTTAAATTTATTGTACTTACTTTTAACAACTTTACCATCTTTATTTTGAATACCTAGTTCTATTAAAAAGTCATATTTTTGTTTTTCGTCTAGGAAATACTCTTTTTTCTTATTATGATCGAATGAGACAACTTTTGCAGTCGTTTTCTTTCTATTTACGCTAATTTTGAATTTTTTAGATACTTTAATATTTATATTTTCATTAACTGTAACTACATTTATGTCTTTTGCTAATTCAAAAAGTTCAATAATGACTTTTTCGATACTTTCAGAATCAGTGGTAACAAGGTTCATATGTTTTATTATTCTTTTATAACGATATTCTAACTGAAGGTTAATACAGTTTTTAATATTAACTAATTTTCCAATGACTTTATCAAGTTCTAATTCTTTGTTACGAATATTTGAAAAGGTTATTTTGTTAATGTTGTTATTATTTATATGACTTAATATTTCGGAAATAATTTCGTGTTCCATCGTTTCTCCTTAAAGTTTCTTTAATAATGATTTCTTATATATATTACACTAGATTTTATTAATTATCAACATAACTGAAATATAATGTCAATCGTCGACAGAAATTCGTTAAATAAGAAAGTAGGGAGTGACTCAAAAATCGTGATTTCGTAGAAATCGATTTTGTTGAGCCACCCCCGCACAGGTTATTAGATATCTGAAAAGCTTTTATAAAGCGAATTTAGATATCAATAAACTACTGCGTCTATGAGTTTTCACATACACCTTGTTAAAATTTAGGACTTTGGGTCAACCCCAGTGAAAATAAAATAATTCCCGTTGTTGGTTGAGTATTACTACTATGCGTGGTATAATTTAGTAGTTAGAAAATAAGAAAAAGGTAGATAGTATGAATATTTTAGATATTATTGATAATATAAAAATAAAAACTATTTATGGAAAATTACCAAATAGTGTAAATAGTATTTCCCAAGATTCACGAAAAATAGGAAAAGGGGATGTCTTTGTCGCTATTAAAGGTTATACTGTAGATGGTCACAACTTTATAGAAAAAGTTATTGAACAAGGGGCAGCATTAGTAATAGCTAGTCGTTATGAAAATTATAATGTAGAAAATTGTGCTGTTATTGTTATTAGAGAGCATGAAATTGAAAAAATTGCTAGTATGATAGCTAAAAAGATTAATGAGGGTGCTGATATTCACACAGTTGCAGTAACTGGAACAAATGGTAAGACGAGTATATCTACATTAGTTCATAATATGTTGCGTAACCTAGGAGAAAGTAGTGCTTATATAGGAACGAATGGGTTTGGTAAAAATGATGATGAACCTATTTATTTTGGTAATACAACTCCTGATGTAGTAACATTACATAATCAAATCGGTGAGCTGCGTCGTGAAAACATAAAAAACCTTGCCTTTGAAGCATCATCACACGCAATGGCTTTAGGGCGTATTTATAATGTCGACATCGATGTTGCTATATTTACAAATCTAACGCATGAGCACTTGGATTTCCATGGAGATATGCAAACTTATGCCTATGATAAGAGTTTACTATTCTCAACATTAGGGAATAATCTATCAGAAGCGAAGTTTGGTATATTGAATAAAGATGATAGTTATTATAAAATAATTTCTAAATGCTTATATCAACAAGAAATTAATTACTCTATCAAAGATGAAACTGCGGATTTTTATGCATATAATATTAAACAATATAAAGAAGATAAAATCTATAAAACAAGTTTTACACTAAAATCTCCAGAAGGTACTTTTGAATGTATTACTAATTATATTGGAGACTTTATGGTAAGCAACGTCCTTGCTGCACTTAGCGCTGTTTGGGTAAAAGGATATAGTGTAGAACAACTAGTTAATATATTACCGAAACTAGGAGCTTTATACGGTCGTATGGAAATTCTAGGTGATGATTTACCGATTGATATAATTAGTGACTTTGCTCATACTCCAGATGGATATGAAAAATTATTAGAAGCAACTCGCGAAATAAGAAAAGGGAAACGTACTCTTCTAGTAACAGGAATGGGTGGAGGACGAGATATTTCAAAAGGGCCATTAATTGGAGAAATTATTTCAGAAGCAGATTATGTCGTTATTACAACAGATAGTCCACGTGATGAAGATGTAGAAGTTCTTATGGGTTCAATTGAAAAAGGTATGACTCATAAAAATTATGAAAAAGTATGGTTCAGAACAGATGCGGTTAAACGTATAATTGAATTATCAGAACCAGGAGACGTAGTAATCTTAGCTTCAAAAGGGCGTGAAGATTATGAAATTCTCCAAGGTGGTAAAAAAGTTTGGCACTCAGATCCAATTGTTGCTGTAGAAGAAGCGAAAAAGAAATTTAATATAAAATAAAAAATTGAAAGGAAAATAACGTGGTAGAAAAAATTAGAGAACAAGTAGAAAAAAGAAGAACGTTTGCCATTATCTCTCACCCCGATGCTGGTAAAACTACATTAACCGAAAAATTACTTTTATTTGGTGGAGCAATTCGTGAAGCAGGAACGGTAAAAGGTAAGAAAACAGGAAAATATGCAAAAAGTGACTGGATGGATATAGAGAAACAACGTGGTATCTCTGTAACATCTTCAGTAATGCAACTTGACTATGATAATAAAATTATTAATATCTTAGATACTCCAGGTCACGAAGATTTCTCAGAAGATACATATCGTACACTTATGGCTGTTGATAGTGCAGTGATGGTAATAGATGGAGCGAAAGGGATTGAGGCGCAGACATTAAAACTTTTCAAAGTTTGTCGTATGCGAGGAATACCGATTTTCACATTCATCAATAAAGTTGACCGTGAAATTAAAGATCCACTAGAATTATTAGCTGAAATTGAAGATAAATTAGAAATTGAAACATATCCTATGAACCTACCAGTAGGTATGGGTCAAAACTTCTTCGGAATTATGGATAGAAAAAATCATTTTATTGAACCGTTCAATGAAGATAGTGATTTTGTAGAATTAGATGAAGAGTATAATATTGTAGATAATAATCCACTTGCTCAAGATACTATGTATCAAAAATGTGTAGAAGATATGATTCTTATTACTGAAGCGGGTGTTGATTATGATTATGAAAAACAACTAAAAGGTGAGCAAACACCGGTATTTTTCGGATCAGCATTATCATCATTCGGTGTAGAAAGTTTCTTAAACTATTATGTAGATAACGCACCAACACCAAAAGGTCGTCGTGGAGTAAATGAAGAAGATATCCAACCAACAGGAGAGGATTTCTCAGGATTCATTTTCAAAATTCAAGCCAATATGGACCCTAAACACCGTGATAGAATTGCATTTTTACGTGTATGTTCAGGTGAATTCAACCGTGGTATGGATGTAAACTTAGCAAGAACAGGAAAAAAACTAAAAATCTCTCGTTCAACTAACTTTATGGCTGATGATAAGGCTACAGTTGATGTAGCTTATGCGGGAGATATTATTGGTCTTTACGATAGTGGAAATTATCAAATTGGAGATACTTTATATCAAAATAAAAAAGTTGAATTTGAAGCACTTCCTTCATTTACACCGGAAATTTTCGTAAAAGTTTCAGCAAAAAACGTACTGAAACAAAAACATTTCCACAAAGGTGTAGAGCAACTTGTACAAGAAGGAGCAATTCAATACTATAAAACGTTACATACGAATCAAATCATTTTAGGAGCAGTAGGACAACTACAATTTGAAGTGTTTGAGCACCGTATGAAAAATGAATACAATACAGAAGTTATAATGGAACGTATTGGACAAAAAACTACTCGCTGGATTGAAAATGAAGATTCAATCAATGAAAACATGTCAAGTTCAAGAAGTATTCTAGTTAAAGACTTATATGATAACTATGTATTCTTATTCGAGAATGACTTCGCGATGAACTGGTTTAGTGATAAATATCCAGAAGTTAAGCTTTTCAGTAAACTGTAAGTTAAATCAAGTAAGTCATAAGTAAATTAGAAAATTCCAATTTATTTATAATTAGTTAATTTTATTGACAGTTAAAAGATTAATTGTTATACTGAGAATATAAAGAAGGTGTCTCACTACCTATATACCAAAGGTGAAAGTTTAAAGAAGGTGTCTCACTACCTATATACCAAAGGTGAAAGTTTAAAGAAGGTGTCTCACTACCTATATACCAAAGGTGAAAGCTTAAAGAAGGAAGAGAGGTTGGAAAACCTCTCTTTTTTTTGGGGGGAATATTATGATTAATAAAGCACAATTTGGTTTTTATGAAATTGATATTGATTACTTAAAATATCTGAATGAGCATGATTCAGAGGTATATTATAATTTCAAATATAAAAAGGATTTAAAACCTTTTATTGGTATTATATTATTAGTAAATGAATTTGAGTATTTTATACCATTATCGTCAGCAAAAGAAAAACATAAGAAATGGAAAAATGTATCTAATGAACATATACTGATTTATGAGATAATAGATAATGAAAAAATAAAATCTTTTGATATATTTAAAGATTTTTCTAAAACTCAAAAATTACATATATTAGGAGTAATCGATATTAAAAAGATGATTCCAGTCCCAAAAGGAATGTATGAAAAAGTTTTATTTAATAACTTAGAGGAAAGTTATAAGGTTTTGATGAATAAAGAATTCAAGTTTTGTTTGAAAAATAGAGATAAGATACAAAAAAATGTAGAAAAAATCTATATGAAACAAAAGGAAAGAAATATAATTGGATATGCTACATGCAATTTTTCAAAGTTGGAACAGGCTATGTTAAAATGGAATAAAGTAGAATAATAAAGGTGACTCATTAATTAATTTTCAAGAAAATTTTATTAGTGAGTCGTTTTTTATATGATGGAAGAATACTTCGAAGTAAAAATTAAAATTGTGATTTCGAAATAATTGATTTTGTTGAGTTATACCAATAATGACTCTATAAAACCTATTCTAACTTGTATTAATATTTAACATGTAAAAATTTGAAAAAAACTGCTTATAGGTATATAATTAAGTGTTGGCAAAATTTTAATATAAAGAGGATAGCATGAGAAAATTAATAAATAAAATGCTGGATCTTTACAAAGAACCAAAATACAAAAGTATAGTAAATTACATATTCTTTGGAGTTTGTACGACTCTTGTAAATGTAGTTACATACTTTATTTTGTATTACTATGGGATGGAAGTTAGACCAGCGAATTTAATATCTATAACATTATCTATTTTATTCGCATATTTTGTTAATGCTAAATATGTATTTAACTCTAAGGCTGCTGGGTTTAAGAAAGTTCTATACGAACTTACAAAATTCTTCACAGCTAGATTATCTACACTTGTTATAGAAGTATTCGGAGTTGAGTTATTCATTTACTTAGGAATGAACGCATATTTAAGTAAATTTATTATTCAATTTGTAGTACTTGTTGCTAATTATGTAATTAGTAAATTTTTAGTTTTCACAAAGGAGAAAAATAACTAATGAAATGGTTTATTACTGATATGGATGGAACGTTCTTGAATGATAAAAAAGAAGTTGCACCAAATGCAAAAGATGTGATTGTCAAACTGCAAGATAAAGGAAGTAAATTCATAATTGCCACAGGAAGACCTGATATTGCTGTAAAACACTATTATCACAACTTAGGAATGAACGATGTAGTTATTTCTAACAATGGAAGTTTAATTAGAAATCTATTAACAGGTGAAATAGTATATCAAAAAAGCTTTAAAATGGAAGAAATAGAAAAAATATACAGTATGTTTAAAGAATTAAACGATGATGAGATAGAATTTCATGTTTATACGTTAAACTATATATACTGTACACATTTATCATTTAGCATGGCGCGTATGAAACGCATAGAAGCGGATATGCCAGAGGAATTAAAAACACCAATGTATATTCACGAAGACATTATTGGTGAGCTTAAGAAAAACAATGAAGATTGCCAAAAAATTATGATGATTGCAAAAGATCATGATAAAGTGGTGAATTTCTTTAACAAGGTTAGTGAAGTGTTAGAAGTTGATGGAACATTTTCAGCGACTAATTTCTTTGATATCATGCCAAAAGGATGTAACAAAGGTACTGCAATTGAGAAGCTAGCTGAGTATTACAAATCTCCGATTGAAGATTGTGTAGTATTTGGTGACAATTTTAACGACAAAGAAATGTTCGATGTAGCAGGATGGAGTGTCTGCCCAAGTAATGCAAAAGAAGAAATTCAAAATATGTGTGATGAAGTTATCGGAAATAATAATGATTTTTCTGTCATTAAATATGTAGAAGATTATTATAAAAAAATTAAATAAATACTTGATAACTTAGCGAAAATTTGATAAATTAGAAGATAGCGTATTAATTACCTATATAGCGATTTACATATAAATAATTTTATATTTGATTACTATAAATTGTACAATGAAAAATAAAATAAAGGAGAACTTTCATGAGAGGAAGAAGAAATGAGAAGAAAAAGTTCAGTAGAATACTTGCCTTCTTGTCATTAGTAGTTATTATCCTTACTTCTATAGGATTAACTTCAAAATCTAATGCAGAAAAAGTAAATCTTGGACTGGATCTTCAAGGAGGATTTGAGGTACTATACCAAGTAGAACCTCTTAAAGAAGGTCAAACTATTGACGAAGCAGCTGTAAAAGCAACTGCAGATACTATTAGTAGACGTATTAACATTCTTGGGGTAAGTGAGCCGGTTATTACTGTTGAATCAGGAAATAGAATTCGTGTTGAACTTGCAGGTGTTAAAGATCAAGAATCAGCTCGTAAGGTACTATCAACACAAGCTAATCTTACTATTCGTGATATTGATGACAAAGTACTTTTAGACGGATCTGATTTACAAGAAAATGGTGCTTCTCAAGGATTTGATCAAAACAACAAACCAGATGTTAACTTGAAGTTGAAAGATGCTGATAAATTCGGTAATATCACTTCAGAAATCAGTAAACGTGGTCAAGGTCAAAACCTAATGGTTATTTGGATGGATTTCAATGAAGGAGACTCATTCAAAGCTGAAGCTGCTAAAGAGAAACCTAAATATGTTTCTGCACCACAAGTAGCACAAACTATTAACTCTAAAGATGTTCAAATCACTGGTAACTTTACTGTAAAAGAAGCTAAAGAAATGGCAGCTTTATTAAACTCTGGTGCATTACCAGTTAAATTAACAGAAATTTACTCTAACTCAGTAGGTGCTCAATTCGGTGCCGATGCGTTAAATCAAACGGTCTATGCAGGTGCTATCGCATTAGCTATTATCTGTTTATTCATGTTAGTTATTTATCGTGTACCTGGATTTGTAGCAAGTGTAATGATGGTTGCTTACGTATATATCACAATAGTATTCTTCAATATGATTTCAGGGGTGTTAACACTTCCTGGTATTGCAGCTCTGATTCTTGGGGTCGGTATGGCAGTTGATGCCAATATCATCATGTACGAAAGAATTAAAGAAGAAGTACGTGCTGGATATCCACTGAAAAAGGCATACTTAGACGGTGCTAAACAATCATTATGGACAATTTTCGACTCGCAGTTTACAACAGTTATCGCTGCAGTAGTACTATTCATCTTTGGTACAAGTAGTGTTAAAGGTTTCGCGACAATGTTACTATTATCAATACTTGTCAGCTTTATAACTGCAGTATTTGGTACTAGATTATTACTAAGTTTATTAGTAAACTCTAATATCTTTAATAATCACCCAGGGTACTTTGGTGTAAGTAAGAAGAGTATTCATGAAACTAAGTTTGGTATTAACTCACTTAACTTAAGTACAAAATTTGAATGGCTAAGTTTTACTAAGCACATGAAGAAATTCTTCGCTTTAAGTATTGCAATTATGATTGCAGGGTCTATTTCTTTAGGAATGAATAAACTAAACCTAGGAATTGACTTCTCAAGTGGTACTCGTATAGACGTAGCTGCTAACACTGAACTATCAATAGATAAAGTTCAAGAAGATTTAAACAATCTAAAAGTAAAAGACGAAAAAATAGTTTTATCACCAGATAAAAAACAAGCGACAATTCACTCTAAAGAGAGTTTTGGACAAGAAAAATCAATCGAAATAAAAGAATACTTTGCTAAAAAATATGAAAAAGATGCTAACCTAAGTGTTGTATCTCCAGTAATCGGTAAAGAATTAGCTAAAAATGCATTATTCGCATTAATGTATGCTTCTATAGGTATTATCATCTATGTAGCATTCAGATTTGAATGGCGTATGGGACTTACAAGTGTTATCGCCTTACTACATGACGTATGTATAATTATCTTCATAACAAGTTTATTAAGACTAGAAGTAGATATTACATTCATTGCAGCGGTATTAACGATTGTAGGTTACTCAATCAACGATACTATCGTTACATTTGACCGTATTCGTGAACATATGCGTCATGAAAAAGTATTGAAATCAAAAGAACAAATATATAAACTTGTAGACGTATCACTAAGACAAACATTAACTCGTTCTATCAATACGGTATTAACAGTTATAATTACAGTAGTAGTTATGTTATTACTAGGAAGTAGTTCAATATACTCATTCAACGTAGCATTACTTATCGGTTTAGTCTTTGGTTTATATTCATCACTATTTATCGCGGCTCAACTGTGGGCAGTATTAAAAGTACGCGAATTAAACAAAAAAGGAAAAATTGAAGTTAGTGTCCGTCAATCTCCAAGAGAGAGAAAAGAAAACGATAAAGTTCTAGTATAGAATTATATAGGCTCAAAACTAAGGAAACTTAGTTTTGAGTTTTTTTGTATATTCATGATAATAAATTTTATTGATAAGAGCTTTCAATATTTTTAGAAAACTCGAAAAATATATTAATGACATAAGGTAACTATTTTATATAATAATAAATTACTATTTATATTAGATACTCAAAATCTGTAAATAGAAAGTTAAACGGTATTTAAGTGGATTTAGTGTATAAATAAGAATATTATTTAGAATCGTTTTCTAAAATATTTGAGAAACTTTAGAGAGTAAAATATAAAAACTTCATAATTATATGAAGATTATAATAGATATTTCTTGAAAAGAATACTAGTATATAGTATAATATATGGTATATAAAGTGACTTACTTAAGCTGCTTTATTCATAAAAATGTTATTTTATTTTAATTTAATCTTTTATAGAAAAATATATTTATATAAATTCTATAATTGTGGTTTATAACTATAATATTAAAAGGAGGTTTAAAATGTATAGTAAAAACAATAAAAAGATGAATGAACAAAAACAACTTGAAAAAGTTAATCAATACGGAATTAAAAAATTTAACGTTGGAACAGCGTCAGTATTAGTGGCAGCTGGATTTGCATTTTTAGGAGGAGGTAATGCTTTAGCGAGCAATGAAACTGCTGTAAGTAATGCTAATGAACCAGCAAGTGAAACAGCAGCTACTACGCCTGCTAAAGAAGAAACACCTGCTCCTCCAGTAGCAAAAGCAAACAAAGCTAACCTTAGTGCTGCAATTGCTCGTGTCCAAAATGCAATTGCAAAAGCAACTGTAACAGAAAAAACAGCTTCAGCAATTGAAGAAGGAAAAGCGGAATTAGCTAATGCTCAAGCTCTAGAAGTAAGTGAAACAGCTACACAAGGTGAAGTTGATAAAGCAACAGTAGCATTAAAAAATAGAGCTTTTGTATTAGAAAGTATGCCAAAAGCAACAGCTGATAAAAAAGAAGAAAAAGTAAATAAAAACCAAGATTCACGTAATGGGCAAGCAATTCCTGGACAAGGTGAAAGTGGATTTAGAGCTGTTGATACAACTACAGCTAACTCAGCAGAAGAAGCTACTAAATATAAAGGTGTAAGAGATGCAGCTTTACCAGAATTAGAAGCTAATATTGCTAAAATTAAAGCTGAACTAGCAGCAGAAGAAGGGAAACCTGCTAATAAACAAGATTTAGCTAGAATTGACACATATAAAAAAGTAATTGCAAAAGCTGAAGGTATCGCAACAGCAGCAAAAGCAGCAGATGCAACATTAGCTAAAGAAATGAGCAAACAAGCAGAAGCTGTTAAATCTGAACGTGACCTATTAGCCCTATACTTAAATAAGAAAGCTGATTTAGGAGCTCCAGTAAGTGAAAACCATGCTGCTTATGGTAATAACCCTAAGAATGGTGTATTCGAAAGCTTAAAAGAAGGTTTTGGAGATAAAGTAACTTTCACTGATGCTGATAAAAAATCAGAAACAATTGCTAAACAATACGAAAGTGGTCGTGATATTACTGAAATCGTAAATAGTAAAGTATTTAATAAACCAACAACTAAAACCGATATTGGTAGTGCAACATACAACTGGCAAGAAAAAACTATTACAAAAGCTGACGCAGAAGCTGGCATGTTAAATGGTTGGAAGATTGAAGTTGGTGAAAAAGTTAATGCGGTTAAACCTCTTGATGTAACAAATGTTACTGATAAAGATGGACAACCAAGTACACGTGAAGTTCCAAAATCTAAACTTTACTCAAATGATGGAGAATTGAAAAAATATCAAACATCAGGTGAAAAGAGTTATGTAAATGGTAGTGGTGCTGTTCCTTCAGTAACACCTACTATTGATGTAATGAGAACAAATGCATTTGGTGAAGTTAAAAATCGTGATTACTACTTAGAATTAGGAAGCAAAGGTACAACTCTTTCTAAAGAGTATGATGTTAATGGAAATTCTAGAATTAATGTTAACTTAATTCACAGTGCTGCATACGGTGGAACTACAGCAACTTCTGCTGGTGAAAGAGTTAAATTAACAATCGTAGATGCATTTACTGGTAAAGAAATTAAACCAGTTGAAGGTAAAAATGGACCTTTACCAACTGAAAATGGTGCTCTAGCAGCTAATGGTTGGAATCACTTTGACCGTATTTATGATATCCCAGCGGAAACTACAAAAATTAAAGTGTTAATTGAAGCAGGAAGTCAAGGAACAAATTCTTTAATTAATGACAACAATATTAACATTAAAGATGGTTACTTAATCGGTGGTATTGGTATCGCAACTGCTCCAGCTGCTGAGGTAGTGACAAATGTTCGTTCAGAAGGAAAAAAAGGTGAATACGGATATACAAAAGATACTATCTATGAAAAAGATCAAAAAGGTACTTTTGAAATTGATATTAAAAACACTGGTGGAATGAATATTGATTATTACACAGCTCAAAAAGTAGAAGTAACCGTTAAAGTTCCAAAAGGTGTAACATTAGAAGATAAAATCTATAATGCTAATGGTGGAGGTGCATATTTAGGAAACACTTATGCAAATGATATTGTTTGGACACCAAATGATCCTGCTGATAAAACACAAGGTGGAACAATTACTTATAAAGTTCCTGCAGGGAACCGTATGCCAGCAGCTGAGGGTGGATCACGTAAAACTGAGATTCCATTTACAACTTCAGATAATTTCATTGGACCAGCTGATTTCAAAGTAACAGTGAAGAGTGGATTTGGTGATACTGACGCATTAGGAAATAGATTATATTCATACACTGCATTAGGAGCAGAACCACCTTATGCAAATCAATTTAATCGTAACGGTCTTGCAGATTCTGATAACCCTGACTATGAATATGGAAAAGTTATCTTTATCAACAGCTTAAAAGGAAGTACTGTTGTTACAGTTCCAATTAATACAACAGATGACCAATTAAAAGAAGTGGCAATCGCAAAAGCTAAAGAAGAAGTTGCGTCTGCGAACTTTACTCAATTATTAGAAAAAATGAAAGCAACAGCAGCACTTGGAGATACTACTGGAAGTCTTTCAAACGTTAAAATTAGCTCTAAAGATAAAGTAGAAATCACTAAAATTGCTGAAGATGGACGTGGAATTGTTAAAGTTCCTGTAACTTATACAGCAGATGGTAAAACATATGAAACTACTGTTGAAGTAGAGGTAAATGTTGTTAAATCAACAACTAAACCAGTGGTAGTGTTTGAAGGAGATGAAATTGCTCCAGCAGCTGTTAAAGAAAATGTAACTCCAGCTGAGATTGATAAAAAAGCTGGTGCAGCTAATGAACCACAAGCAGCTGATATCTTTGACACTAATGGTAAAGTGGGACAAGCAGATCTTAAAGTACCTACAACAGTTACTTACAATGTAGATGGAACTACAATTACAGAGAAAGTTGAAGTACCTGTAACTGTATTACCAAAACCAAAAGCAGATGAAATTCTTGTTGCAAAAAATAGTGATAAAGAAGAAGCAAAAGCTAAAATTCTTGAAAAAGCAAAAGCTGCACTTGGTGAAACTTTTACAAACAAACTTCCAGAAGGAGTAACGTTTGATAAAGATAATATGACTGTTGGAGAAATCCCTGAATTAACTGAAGATGGAGAAGTACCAGTAACTGTTAAATATACAGTTAACGGTGAAGAAAAAACTACTGTAATTAAAGTTCCAGTAACAGTAGTAGAAGGTACTCCACAAATCGTACCAGTAGATCCAAAAACTGCTCCAAAAGCAGAAGATAGCATTGATCCAGCTGATTATCCAGAAGGTGCAAAATTCACTTATGAAAAAGAACCTGATACATCATCAACTGGAGATAAAGAAGTTAAGGTTATCGTAACGGATAAAGATGGTAACGAATTAGTAAGAGTACCAGCAACAGTACGTGTAGTAGATAGTACACCACAATTTGTTGTTGCAGATCCTAAGAAACCACAACCAGACGTTAAATCAAGCATTACTCCAGATGTATATCCAAAAGGAACTACATTTGAGTATAAAGAACCAGTTGACACAACAACAGCGGGTGAAAAAGATGTTGTCGTTGTAGCTAAATTAGATGGAAAAACAATTGTTGAAGTACCAGCTAAAGTAATGGTAGTAGATCCTAAGACACAATATGTGTTTGAAGATCCAGCTAAACCACAACCGGATGCAAGCGAGAGTATCGATCCAGACCAATACCCAGAAGGAACTAAATTCTCTTATAAAGAACCAGTTGATACAACAACACCTGGAGACAAAAAAGTAACAGTAGTAGCTAAAGATGGTGAAGATAAACTTGTAGAAGTACCTGCAGTTGTTAAAGTATTACCATTAGTGAAACCAGAAGGATTAACAGTTCTTAAAGGAAGTGAGAACTTAGAAGCTGCAGTTAAAGCTAAAGCTGAAGAAGTAGTTGCAGCGTTACCAAAAGATAAACTTCCAGAAGGTGTAACTGTAAAAGTTAAAGAAGTGAAAGCAGGAACTACACCAACAACAGCTGAAGTAACTGAAACAGGAAAACCAAAACCAGCAACAGTAGTTATTGAATACACTGATGAAAAAGGAAACGTTATTGGAACTAAAGAAGTAGAAGTACCAGTAACAGTAGTAGGTTCAACACCTAAACCAGTAGTTGTGTTTGAAGGTGAAAAACCAACTAATGCTAAAGATGCAGTAACACCAGGACAAGGTGGAACAGTTGGAGAACCAACAACATTACCAGAAACAGCTGGTAAAGCAGGAGCTACAGATGTAACAGTTGATGTACCGGTAACTTATGACAATGGAAAAGTAACTGAAACAGTTAAAGTCCCAGTAACAGTATTACCAGTAGCAAAAGGTGAAGTAACAGTAGCTAAGAATACTACTCCGGATAAACTAAAAGAATTAGCTAAAGCAAAAGCTGAAGAAGCAGTTAAAGCAAAAGACTTTACAGATAAATTACCAAAAGGTGCAACAGTAACTGTAGGTGATGTAACAAAAGCTATTGAAGACAAAGTAACAGCTAACAAAGGAACTGGAGTAACAACAGTAGAAGTCCCAGTAACTTACACAGTTGATGGAAAAGACTACACAACTACAATCCCAGTAACAGTAAATGTTAAAGGTTCAGATGTTAAACCGGTATACGTTGTAGAAGGTGACCAACCAAAAGCTGAAGATGTAAACAAAGCAATCACTCCTGATACAGATGGAACAAAAACACCTGTAACTGATGAAGACATCAACAAAGCTATCCCAACAACTGATGGTAAAGTTGGAGATAAAGATGTAAATGTAACTACAAAAGTAACATATCCTAACAACGTTGAAGAAACAGTAACAGTACCAGTAACAGTATTACCAAAAGTTAAACCAGAAGGTGTAGTAGTACCGAAAAATAGTGATAAAACTGAATTAGAAAAAGCTATTAAAGAAGAAGCTGAAAAAGCAGCTAAAAATCTTAAAGGTTTACCAGAAGGTGTAACAGTTACAGTAACAAATGTTGAAACAAATACTGTGCCTGGAACAGAAAATGTAGGTAAGAAAACACCAGCTAAAGTACAAGTTAAATACACAGATAAAGATGGAAATGAAATTACTAAAGTGATTGAAGTACCAGTAAATGTTGTAGAAGCTGTACCTACACCAATTGAAACACCAGTAACTAATGATAAATTCACACCTGAAGATTTTGCTAAATATGTTAAAGTTCCAGAAGGTGGAAAAGTAACGAATGTAGAAAACCTACCAGACTTAACAACACCAGGTAAGAAAGATCCAGTTAAAGTTACAGTAACATTACCAAATGGTAAAACAATTACAGTAGATGTACCAGTAAATGTAACACCGGTTAAGGAAATCGAAACACCAGTAACAAATACACCTTTAACAAAAGAGGATTACACTAAAGGAATCACAATTCCAGAAGGTGGAAAAGTAACGAATGTAGAAAACCTACCAGACTTAACAACACCAGGTAAGAAAGATCCAGTTAAAGTAACTGTAGAATTACCAAATGGAAAAGTGATTACAGTAGAAGTACCAGTAAATGTAACACCAGTTAAGGAAATCGAAACACCAGTAACTAAGACTCCATTAACGAAAGAGGATTACACTAAAGGAATTACAATTCCAGAAGGTGGAAAAGTAACGAATGTAGAAAATATTCCAGACCTAACAACACCAGGTAAGAAAGATCCAGTTAAAGTAACTGTAGAATTACCAAATGGAAAAGTAATTACAGTAGAAGTACCAGTAACAGTAACACCAATTAACGAAATCGTTAAGAATGTTGGAGATCCAATAACAAATGAAGACGTTGAGAAAAACGTTAAGATTCCAGAAGGTGGAAAAATTGTTTCTATTGGAAATAAACCAGGAACAGACACACCAGGTGTTAAACCAGTGGTTCCAGTAGTAATTGAATTACCAAATGGAAAACAAATTACAGTAGAAGTACCAGTAATTGTTAAACCTAAAGTTACTCCAGTAGTAGTAGAAGTAGGAACTCCAGTAACTCAAGACGATGTTAAGAAACATGTAGACCTTCCAGAAGGATGGAAAGTTACTAAAGTTGGAGAAATCCCAACAACTGCAACACCAGGTGAAAAAACATCTGTACCTGTAGAAGTAGAATTACCAGATGGACGTAAAATTACAGTAGAAGTACCAGTAATTGTAACACCAAAAGTAAGTACAATTATCGTACCTCAAGGAACAGTAATTACTCCTGAAGATGTGAAGAACCACATTGACTTACCAAAAGAACCAGGATGGGAAATTGTAGAAGTTGGAGAAATTCCATCAACAGTTCCAGCAGGAGTAAAACCAAGTGTTAAAGTTAAGGTTAAATTACCAAATGGAAGAGTAATTGAGTTAGAAGTACCAATTATTTCAACACCAAAAGTAACACCAATCGAAGTAGAAGTAGGAACACCTATTACTAAAGAAGATGTGAAGAACCATATTGAACTTCCTAAAGAGCCAGGATGGGAAATAGTTGAAGTTGGAGAAATCCCAACAACAGAAACACCAGGACAAAAAACAGCTGTTAAAGTTAAGGTAAAACT
>NZ_JAPWCA010000029.1:0-16741 GCF_041433725.1 Gemella sp. 27098_8_155 | reverse complement strand
AAAATATAAGAGAAGAATATGCTCTACTCTACATATTCTTCTCTTAGTATTCATTCACTTTATTTATTATACATACTTCTATCAACATCAACTAGTATCCAATCTCTTGTGTCTGCTATTTGTCGTCCATTTTCGATTAATGTTGTATTAAAATTAGGGGCAAAAGTTTGAACATTTCTTCCGCTCACTCTCAGCACATATCCTACCCAGTATCCATAAGTAGAATTCGGTGTGATGAAGTATTTATCTGTTGCGTATAATTGTAAGAAATTATCTTGAATATCTTGATCTTCAACTACTATTTCATTCGAAAAACTAAATAATACTTTTAATTTTGGAGCTAACTCTTCTTTACACCAAGTTGTGTCATCTGAAGTTATTCTTATTGTTAAATCAGAAATATCGCCTTCTTTTTCTTTGATTATTTCTAAGCAGTCAATCACATACTTAACCGCGTTATACCCATATTTCTCTGCTCTATCTCCATCTAAAAAATCTGTTCTTCTTATCGCTATTGTTATGTTTTTTTTATCAAACTGACTAGATAGTTCTTCTACTCTTTCTAAAAGATATTCTCTACAGAATGAGTCCAATAACTCTGTGCCATAATCTTGTCCTGATATTTGATAATATCCGAATGGCTCTAGCTCACAACCTTGCGCTTTTCCAAATAACTCAGCTGTTTTCGGAAAGAAACTTTGTGCAAATTTAAAATAACCTGTTCTTAGTACATAGCTTTCTTCTATACCAGCTAATCTATCTTTATGTGCTTGCATTAATACAAATAGTAGATTACCAAGTTGGAATCCTCTATCGTTATAATAAACTTTCACTCTAAATTTCCTTTCCTATATTTTTTGTTTCATAAAATATTTACCCAAAAATGTATCCTCGTTTGGATTTTCATAGAGATCTTTAATCTGTTTTCCTATAAATACTTCTGTCTCAGATATACTAGTTTTTAATCCTTGTGATTCTTCCATATTTTCTACAAGAGTTTTAGCTAATGCAGCTATCGGAGTAACCTGAAAAATCTTATCATCTGGATAAATATCTACTATATTTGGTAACTTTTCTAGTAGATTCTTTGGTAATTCATTATATCGTTCCCAAAGATTAGTATTTCCTATTTTTTTATAATAATCCATTAATTCAGGTAATTTTTTAATATAATCATCAGATAAAAAACTCCACTGTTTCGTAATAACATCACTAATGAAACCTTTATTTAAACTAGTTCCATATAGAGTATCTACCAAATAAACTGTGTGATTACTATGATGAACTAGGACACTATCTAGCACCTTTTTTTGAACTTTTCCATATAGTTTTTCCGCTTCATAAATAACTGATTGTGATGATATTAGAATAAATCTATTCGTCTTTATTTCTTTTATTATTCTACACAGCTCTTCTATGTCTTTGTCACTGTTATCAAGTTCTAAATTTGTTTTTAGCTTCCCTGAGGATGGAGCTGCACATATAGTAATGTCATATTCACTATGTAGGACGTCAGTTATATTTCTCCTAGTAAAAGTATTCACATGTAGATTATCTATTTTAAGTAACTGATTAAATATTTCCTCACCTACTGATCCTGTCTCACCTATTAAAGCAATGTTTTTCATTATTTCACATCACTTTCTATAATAGCTATCACTTCGTCATAAGATAGACTTCCCTTATCTTTTTCCGAAATTATCGGTGTTGTAGTCATATCCCAAGGTAAGTTAAGTTTTAGATCTAATGGAGTAATACCTAAGTATTTTTCATTTGGATTATAATATCCAGTTACAATATAATTCAATATTCCATTTTCTACTAAAGATTGTGCGCCGTTCGCAACACCTTCAGGAACGAATACTGCCATACCAGGTTTTACATCAAGAGACATTACCTTTTTATATGTATGAGATTCACGGCGCAAATCTACAAAACACATTCTAAATGTTCCCCACGCAACTGTCATTAATTTCGCCCATCCTTGGCAGTGCATACCCCTTAGAGTCCCTTTATTCGACACTGAAACATTGTTTTGCAGATCATTATTGAAGAACTCTTTTGGTACTCCAAATTTTATTAAATCATTTTTCTTCCAGTTTTCTAGAAAATATCCTCTATCATCATGGTGAAGTGGACTTGTCAAAACTAACAATCCATCAATACCATTGTATTCTTTACATAAATCCATTTCCTAAACCTCTTCTCTATATAAGTCTACTCTATATTATCATACTTCTTTTGTGCAAACAAGTTGAAGAAAATCTAATAAAAAGAAAGATCTATACAATCAAACTTAATCGAATTTCCTAGGAAATAAATAATTCATTTGATTATATAGACCTTATTTTTTACTTGGTTAAGTAAGTCAAAATACAAAAACTTCTGTTTTAATTTTCTTACTCAAATACCTTTATAAATCTTTTTTGAACTTTATCACAGGTATAACCGATATGTTCATAGAATTTATGTGCTTCTTCACGTTTCATGGCAGAATTTAACCTAATAAAGCTAATATTATTGTCTACAGCATAGTCTTCTAACTCATTCATAAGTTTTCTACCTATTCCCCTACCTTGAAAATCAGGATTAACAGCGAGTCCTAAAATATTTAATCCTAGATTACTATAGAAACTTTCATACATTTGAGCATGAACAAATCCTATAATCTTCCTTGTGTTTTCATCTTCATAACCGATAATAATATGTTGTTTCTTGTCATTAGTTAGTTTCTCTATTTGTCTTTTCACATTTTCAACATCTACATCATAACCTAATGCTGCTTTACAAATTTCTGCTACTTCTTGTACATCTTCTATATTTATTTCCCTAAACATATACTCACCTTCTGATTTTATCAAATATTATTTAACATGCAACTTACTGCAACTTAAATTCTATGTTTACTTCGCGACTTCTATTAAAGCTTGTTTAACTAAATCGAATTCTCTTGTTCGAAGTGTTCTCATATCAAGAATTAATTCATTGTCTTTAATACGTGTAATAATAGGTATTTCTACTTCTAATAGACGACGTTCTAGTTCTGTCGCACTTAGTCTTGGGTGTTCTAATTTTACCACAACACTTTCTAAGTAACTTGCTGGATAGCTTCCTCCACCGACTTCTGCCTTATCTTCAGCTATTGTAATCTTGAAGTCTAAGTCACCAAGTCTTGTTTTTAGTACGTCTGCTTTACCAAATAAGCGTTCTTTTGATAATGAAATCATGTGCAATGTCGGAATGTGTTCTAGTGCTTCTTTTTCATCTAGATATAGTTTTAATGTAGCTTCTAATGCAGCTAAAGTCATCTTATCTACACGTAACGTACGAGTAAGTTGGTTCTTTTTCATTTTTTCTATATATTCTTTTTTACCAACGATAATACCTGCTTGTGGTCCTCCCAGAAGTTTATCTCCACTGAAAGTTACTATATCAATACCACTATCAAGCACTTCTTTTACAGTTGGTTCGTAAGGTAATCCATATTTAGAAAAGTCTACGAACTGCCCGCTTCCTAAGTCGTTTATAGACACTAGTTCGTTCTCACGAGCAAGGTAAGATATCTCTTCATTAGATACTTCTTTAGTAAATCCTACAATCTTATAGTTACTAGTATGAACTTTTAACAATGCTCCTGTATTGTCATTAATCGCATTCTCATAATCTTTTAAATGTGTTTTATTCGTAGTACCTACTTCAATAGGAGTACCACCACTTAGTTTTATAATTTCAGGAATTCTGAATGCTCCACCAATTTCTACCAGCTCTCCACGAGAAACTACTATTTCCTTGTCTTTAACTAGTGTATTTAACGTTAACAGTACAGCCGCAGCATTGTTGTTAACTACAAGGACATCTTCTGCACCTGTTAATTTTTTGATAATATCAATAAGGTGGACATAACGACTTCCACGTTTTTTATTATCTATATCAAACTCAAGGTTAGAATAGTTAAATGCTACTCTCTCAATATTTTCTTTAATCTTCTGACTTAGTAAACTACGACCTAAGTTTGTGTGTAAAATTGTTCCAGTTGCATTAATTACTCTACGTAAAGAATTTCTATCTTCTTTTTTTACTATTTGTGTAACTTCTACTACAATTTTCTCTAAACTTGGAACTTCGAATAATTCTTCATTTAGTATTTCTTGTTTAATTCTATCAATATATTCTTTTATCGCTGATTTCACCGCTACTTCTGCATATTCATTTATTAGTGCTTTTACTTCATCTAATAATAAAATCTTATTTATTGCGGGAATTTGTGATAATAATTGTTTTGACATAATAATTCTCCTAAATTTCTTTTGCTAATGTTTTTATAGCATTAATAGCATAATCTACTTCTTCTTCTGTATTCATACTAGAAAAAGAAAATCTCACTATACCTTGTTCTTTTGTCCCTAGTACCTCATGCATTAGAGGTGCGCAATGTGCTCCAGGTCTAACAGCAATGTCATATTCTTCAGCAAGTACATCTGCTACATCTGAAGCTGAAATACCTTTGAAGTTCAATGAAACTACTGCTGTACGTTCTTTTGTAAAATCTCCATAAAACTCTAAACAATCTAAGTCTTTTAATTCGTTATAGAATTTGTTCGCAAAGTTCATCTGTTTTTTATAAAGATTTTCTATTCCTTGTCTATTTATATATTTTATTCCCTCATGCAAACCTAAGATTCCTGCAGTGTTAAGCGTACCCGCTTCTAAGCGCAGTGGATATTCTCCTGGATGTTTCTCATCGAAAGTTCTAACTCCACTTCCACCGACTTTAAATCTCTTAATTTCAGGTTCTTTAAGTCTTACACATAGCCCACCAATTCCTTGTGGTCCGTACAGACTTTTATGCCCAGTAAAACATAATACATCTATTCCTAGTTCATCTATATTGATAGGCACTACTCCAGCAGTTTGCGAAGCATCCACAACTGAAATAATATTGTGTTTTTTACAGATAGCAGCAACTTTTTCCAAGTCTACTATATTCCCTGTAACATTTGAACCATGCGTGATAGCGATCATTTTTGTATTAGGTTTGATAGCTTTTTCTAACTCCTCATAGTCGATTAATCCTGTTTTTCCAGCTCTAACAATCGTATAGTCACATCCTATTGTTTCATGAGCTAAATAAACTGGTCTTAATACCGAATTATGTTCCATAGAAGTCGTAATTACATGATCTTCTTTTTCTAATAATCCTAATATTGCTATATTTAGACTTTCTGTAGAATTACTCGTAAATACTACTCTGTCTTCATCTTTCAAACCGAAGAATTTTGCAATATCATTTCTTGCTTCAAACACTTCACGAAAAGCGTTATTCGCTTCATAATAACTGCCCCTTGATGCATTTGCATATTTCGCCGATGATAGTACTTCATAGACTTTGTCCGCCACTTCTTTAGGTTTTTTTAGCGACGTTGCTCCATAGTCGAAATAATAACTCATATCCCTTACCTTATCTAAGTCAATTTTGTACGATGACTTAGCTCCCTTCTTTATTTATTTTTTCGCTAATACTCGATAATTTTCTACACGTCGAGTAATTCCTAGTTTATCGATATATTCTAAAATAGCCATAGAATATTTTCTACTAGAACCTGTCATATCTCTAAATTCAGCTAATCCCATTTGATCATTTACTTTAAAATGATCTTCTACTTTTTGAATAGCTTCTTTTAATACATTAGCATGTAATACTAAATCAGCATCTAATCTAACTATTGTATTGTCGATTAGAGATTCTAATATCTCAACTTTCGGTTTTTCTCCGTTTGTTAAATCTTTAATAGTCGGTGGTGTAAATCCTCCTTCTAGTAAAGCCTTCTCTATTCTTTCTTTTTCAGCCAATTGTTTCTTATCATAATTAACTACGAAATCTTTTTCAGCTACTAAATTACCCTCTAGTCGAATTTCGTTGTTCGCTATAAATAGATCAAGTAGCTCTAATGTTTCTTTTTGAGAAAGTTTAAACTTAGAAAGTACCTCAATTTTAGGAATACCAACTTTCAATTTGAATCTATTATGATATTCTACTAATAATTTTTTCAGTTTTTCTAATACTTCTTCATATTTTTTCTTATGAATATATCCTAACTTAGTCTCATAAACTGTAGCTGTTTCTATTAGTTGTGCTATTGATTCCACTATCTCTTCTTCTGGAAGTTGTAAATCTTTTACGATACTATCTTTAGAAACTAAATAATTATTATGTGATAGTATATAGTTAGCTATTAAATCTGATGTATTCCCTTCAAGCTGCACTTTAAGTTTTTCAAGAATTTCTTCATTAAATCTGCTATGTTTTTTTGGACTAGCATCAAGAATTACCCCTCCACCTATTGTAATCATTGGTGAATAAGTACGAATGATGAATTTATCATAATTTTTAACCGCTATTTCATCTTCTAGTCTAAGTTGAGCAAAACTGCTCTCTCCTGCTTTTAATAAATCTGTTCCAAGTGGTACAACCCTTGCCATGACTTCTTCAGTACCTATATATACACGCACTCTATCCCATAATTCAAGATTAGCTCTCTCATCATTAATTAATTTAATCTCACTATCTATCATATAAGTCTTTGTTAATGAATCTGCAGTCGCTAGAGTGTCTCCACGTTTTACATCATCAAACTTGATATTCGCTAAGTTTATCGCTGTTCTTTGGCCTGCGTAGGCTTTTTCTACATCTTTTGCGTGGACTTGTATATTTCTTACTTTTGTTTTTATTCCTTTTGGATAAATAACAAGTTCATCCCCTACATTTACTACACCTTCCGTAAGTGTTCCTGTAACAACCGTTCCGAATCCTTTCACCTGGAATGAACGGTCAATATTAAGTCTAGCATTTTTCTCGATATTTTTCGCTTCGATATCTTCTGTTTTCTTATCAATTGTTTCTAACAGGTTGTCTAAACCTTTTTTACTAATTGAGTCTACCTCTATAATTGGAGAATTTTCAAGGACTGTTCCAGCGATGAATTCTCGAATATCTTCTTTAACAAGTTCTCGATATTCTTCTTCAACTAAATCTATTTTTGTCATTACAATAATGTAGTTTTCAATTCCTAGTAAAGTTAAAATATCAACATGCTCTTTCGTCTGAGGCATTATACCTTCTCTTGAGTCAACTAGTAATAATACTAAGTTTATTCCACTAACTCCAGCTAACATATTTTTAATAAATTTTTCATGCCCTGGAACGTCAACTACACCACATCTTTTTCCACTTGGTAGATCAAAATAAGCAAATCCAAGATTTATCGACATTCCTCTGTCTTTTTCTTCTTGAGTAGTATCTGTTTCAATACCACTTAGAGCTTTTATCAGGGTCGTCTTCCCGTGATCAATATGCCCTGCAGTACCAATAATTACATTGTTATTCATACAATTCACCTTTACACTTTATATTAAGAATAGAGATTATGAGAGAGAACTTTACAAAATAGATTTTAAACTTTCTCTATAATAACCTCTATCCAAAATTTTATTTTAATTTATAATCTTTTAATTCTGTTATTATTCTTTTGATTCCAGCTTTTCTAGAATAATACAAACCACGATATTCGATTTTTTCATCCACTAACATTCTTACAACATTATCGAAATTATCCCAAGCTGTTTTTAGCATAAATCCACAACCTACTCCTATAGATGGATGTGTTGGAATAAGTGATGCTCCCATTTTTCTTTCTAGACAAATGTTATCCGCCTTTATTGAATCGTGTGTACTATTAAAAACTACTAATCCTTCTTCTACCATGTTTCCTCCTACGGTTGAATTACTTTATTAGCTTTTCTCATGTCTTCTACTATGAAGTACATGTTTGTTGGATTTCCAACCGCTAAATCAATATTGTGGTAGTCAATACACGCACCACAGCAAACTATCTCTACTCCACCTTCTTCTAGTGTTTTTAGCTCTTCTAGTACGTGGCTTCGAGTTTTATCTACTAAAATTCCACCATTATTATAGAAAATAATTTTTTTAGGAAGAACTTCTTGTTCACCTAAAGCATAAAGATATGCTTTAATTAATCTTTTACCTAGTTCTTCACTACCATGTCCCATTTGATCTTTGTTAATCACAACGATATAGCTGTCATCTTTAACTACTGGTAAAGCTTCTAATTGCGGCGTTTCTTCTCTTGTAATTTCAACTTTGAAGCCACCTTCAATATCAGAAACTTTAAACTCATAACTATTTTTACCAGCAAATTTTCTAAGACTTTCTACACTATCTTCAGTTTTTACTAATAAAGTTACTTTCGTATCTTCTTCTAGTGCACGTGTTGCTTGAGTTACAGGAACTACGCATTTATCACACAATGTATCCACGACTACACCAACACTTGCTTCTCCCTTAGAAATAGTAACGATATATTTATCTTTTGTTTCTTCTTTCACTGAGAAATTGAATCCTAATTGTTTAGCCATTTTTTCTAAGTTTTGAGTAGCTATAACATTGTCTACAATTGTTTCTACTACATCATTTTCTAATAATAATTTTTTTGTTTGAATAACTGGCATCGGGCAAGCTAAGCCTTGTGCATCTAAAATTTCTTTTTTCATACTTATATTCTCCTATTGTCTTCTGGTTATTTAATAATAACTGCTTTTTCTTGTTTTTCTATAACTTTTCCTACTATAGCACTCTTAATTTCAAGAGTGTTTAGTTTTTCTAATAATTCATACGCTTCACTTTCTGGTAAACTTATTAAAAGTCCTCCAGATGTTTGTGGATCGTACATTATTTCTTCTAATGCAAAGTCTTTAATCTGATATTCTACATTTGGCTCAACGAATGTTCTGTTAAGTTGACCACCTGCGGTAATAACAAATTCATTTGCACATTTATACGCTTCTTCGATATATGGAATATCTTTCGAATATACTTCTGCTGAATATTTATCATCCAACATTTCTACAAGATGTCCTAAAAAACCGAATCCAGTAATATCTGTACAACTATTAACATTAAAGTCTTTCATCATTTGAGCAGAATATTTATTAAGTGTTGTCATTTGTTTAACACTTTGAGCAAATGCTTCTTCTGAACATTCTTTTACCATATGAGCTGTATTAATAATACTCACTCCTAATGGTTTTGTTACGATTAATAAATCTCCTACTTTACAATTGTTATTTTGTAATATTTTATCAGGATGAACTATTCCTGTTACCGATAATCCGTATTTTGGTGTAGCATCGTGAATAGAGTGTCCTCCTGCAAGAACCCCTCCTGCTTCATGAACTTTTTCCGCTCCACCTTTTAATATTTGATGTAAAATTTCTAGGTCCATATTCTCTGGGAAAGCTACTATATTTAATGCTGAAATAACTTCTCCACCCATTGCATAAACGTCACTAAGCGCATTAGTCGCTGCAATTTGCCCATATAGATATGGATCATTTATCATTGTTGTAAAGAAATCTAATGTTTGAATAATCGCCTTATCTTCGGAAATTTTATAAACGGCTGCATCATCCGAAGATTCATACCCAACTATTAAATTTTTATCTTCTTTTTTTGGAAGGTCTTTTAGTATATCTGATAAGGCTCCCGGCCCTATTTTCGAGTTTCAACCTCCACACACAATCATGTTCATTTTCTTTTCTGACATATTTACCTCCTATACTACTACTTATCTATAATTATACTACTTAACACTTTAATTTAAAAGTATTATTTAGTTTTTTAATGTAAAAATAGACAACTAACAGATAGTAATTTTCATCTATTAATTGTCTATAATTTTATTTATTATTTTTTGAAACTCACGTGAACGTGGTCATAGTGGTTAGCAGTTACTCCACCACGGTTAGGCATTATGTTCCATGTATTTGCTGGTCCATAAATGTTTTGTTGTGGCATATAGAATCTTTGTTTCCAGATAATGTAATAAACTCCAAGTTCATCCATGTGCTTAGTTAAGTACTCTGCAAGTTGGTCACCTTGTGCTGAGTTTACAGGCACCATGAAGTCTACAGCCATACCAGAGTTATGTCCGTGACCAGTACCATCGTCGTCTCCCGCTCTAAATAGTGAGAAGCTTGTTATTCCGAATTTCTTCGCTAAAGCTACTTTCATCTTTTTAGTATGAGGAGTTAATCCATTCATCGCAGGATCTGCTAATTCTGCTGCAGTTACTTCTGGTAATCCACCAGCTACTGTAGTTGTTTGTTTTGCTTCAGCTGCTTTTTTTGCTTCAGCTGCTTTTTTAGCTTCGGCTTCTTTTTCTGCTTTAGCTTTTGCTTCGGCTTCTTGTTTTAATTTAGCATCAGCCGCTGCTTTTGTTTCTGCTGCACTCTTAGCTTCGGCTTCTTTTACTTTCGCATCCGCAGCTGCTTTTGTTTCTGCTTCTTTCGCTTTCGTATCTGCAGCTGCCTTTGTTTCTGCTGCTTTCTTAGCTTCTACTTCTTTTGCTTTCGCATCTGCAGCTGCTTTTGTTTCTGCTGCTTTCTTAGCTTCTGCTTCTTTTGCTTTCGCATCTGCAGCTGCCTTTGTTTCTGCTACTTTCTTAGCTTCGGCTTCTTCTTTAGCTTTTTGCTCAGCAGTTACTTCTCTCTTCTCAGCAAGTTGATCTAAAGTTGTTTTATTTTCAGTATTTTTATCTACCGGTTTGGCTGCTTGTTCTTGAGAATCATCAACTTCTACATCATAACTTACTACAGCGTTGAAAGTGTGATTCCCTATAATTACAACAGATTTAACAGTTTCTCTTTTAACTGCAGTATGTGGTAATTTTCTAGTAGTTACGTCAGCATTTATATCTATCTCATACTCTACTACTTCTCCCACTTTGATAGCTTCTTTTTTAACTACATATTCTTTTCTATCTTCTGTAGTTACTCGTGCAACTACATTAGAAACGTTTTTAGCTGTTGTAAGTTTCACATAGTAGTGTCCATTTTTTTCATAAACACTAGCTTTTACATCTTTTTTATTAACATTAACTGCCGCATTATTAACTTCATTAGCAACTGTAACTGCTCCAGATGCCCCAACTAATAACACTAACCCTGTTAATATTCTTCTAGTCAATTTCGTTTTACTCATTAAATTTCTCCTAAATTTATTGTTGTGTCAATTATATCTGATTTACATATTTTAATCAATAGAATTTCTGATTTGTAATATATTCTGATTTTCTTTACAATTTCGTTACAAACTTTTGTTTAATTACATTAGCTTTAGAATAAGTTTTCATAGAGTATAATTAGTTACAATTGTAGATGAAGATGACAATAGTGTCTTCAAATTGTAATATAAAAAAAGCTAACTAACATCTAACTTTAGAAAATCTAATTGGGTTTTCTATAATTTTGATGTTAATAAGCTTAATATATTTAATTTACTATTTTATACTGGTTTACCACCTTTAAAAATAGTATTTGATCCATCTAAATATTTACCTGCTTTTGGAGTAGTTCCATTAAACGCTTCATTAGAGCTTTGGTGTTGTACAAGATATACTTGACCATTTTTTATTGTTACTCCTGCACCTACATCTTTAGCAGTTGCATCTAATAAGGTATTTCTGTGTCCGTATGGATATTTAGCTACTACATTTCCAATTTCTTTGAATAGAATATCAAATAATCTTTGTGCAACTTCTTCCGGTGTCCCTGTATCTCCAGTTATAGAAATATTAGCTAAAATATAATTTGCATACCCTGCTGCTTTTGCCGCATCTTTTTCATATTGTATTGTTCCATTTGGTCCATGAATATTTGCATCAACTGCACGTGTTGGTACATCTGAACTTCTAAATTTAGAAGAAGAATTTAATGCTGCATTTTCTGATAACGCTGGCAATCCATTAATATTTCTTAATTTAGCAACTTTATCTAAGAATGCTTTTCTTATTTGTTCTTCTCTACTTCCTGCTGCTGGTGCTGCTGGAGTTTGTTGTTTCGGTTTTTCAGTTTCTGTTTTTGTAGCTACTTTTTCTTCTTTAACTGCTTGTGCTTTTCTTCCCACAGCTTTAGTATCTTCTTTAGCTGGCGTTGCTACTGCACTTCTATCAGTTCCAGCAACTGGTTTTGTCGATTTTTTAACTAAATCAGCTGGTTTATCAGCTGGTTTTTCGTTATCTGAAGTGTTTGGTCTAGCAACTGTTGTCTCAGCCGTTTTTGGAGCTTCAACTGATTTTGTATTTTCTGCAGGAGTAGTTGCTGCTGGTTGTTCTGATTTAGTTGCAGCTTCGTTTCCTTTTGATTGATCATTAGTTGCTGAAGTTTCTGGCGTATTTTCTTTTTTAGATTCGTTCACTGGTTTAGGAGTTTCTTTTTGTTTTGCTTTTACTTCATCAGTTGCAATTTCATAACGAACATTAATATTAAAAGTATGTGTTCCTACTTTATTAACTGCAGTATATCCTTCTCTTTTAACCTCTGTATTAGGTAATTTTCTTGTTGGAGCTTTTGCTGTCATATCTAATTCTACTACAACTTCTTCCCCAGCTTTAATAAGGTCTTTTTTCAATACAAACTCTGATTTAGTTTCAGTTGTAATACGAGCAATAACATTTGCTACTTCTTTATCTGCTACTAGTTTTGCATAATAATGACCATTTAATTCATATACTTTTGCTTTTACGCTAGCTTTATTTACATCAACAGCTGCAGTTTTAACTTCAACTGCATTTGTTGGTAGTGATGTTATACCTGTTAATAATACTAATCCTGTTAAAACTTTACTCGTTAACTTTATTCCTTGTTTTTTCATTATATATTCTCCTCATTTCATCGAAATCGTTTTAATTCTTAATTTAATAGTTACTTCTCCTTAATTATAATCATTCTAAATTTTATTATCAATAGATTTTCTATTTTGTAATACAAAATACATTTTGTAACAATTTAGAAATATTTAAAAATGAAGAGAATAATTCAAATCTGTGCAAACAATTTAATTACTTTATTTTTATTAGTTACTTTTAATTCCCATTTCTTTTAAAAATTAGAAATATTATTCATAAACACTTTAAAATAGACCTTTTATATGTTTTTTTAATTTTTTCGCTTAAAACTAAATTTAAAGTATATTTAAGGTTCAAAGCTTATAATATATTCATAACTAGTAAATAGTTATAAACTTCATAAACTTTCCTTTTCTATAAGAGACCGAGACAAATGTGCTCGGTTTTTTTTGTTTATAAAGAAGGATAGAAGCCGATTTCATCGGCTTCTATCCTTCTTTATTGTAATATATATCATCGTCTAATATCTTACTTTGTTTGATTATTAATTCAGATCCTTCTATTACTATTATATTTAATTTACCTCCATAAACACAGCCACCATCAATATTTATTCGATTATCCTTTATTTCATAATAAGGATTTTCTTTAACAGGGCTGTGTCCATGAAATACTTTTTTATTATATTTCATCTCGCTTGTTAAAAATGGTTCTCTTATCCAAACCATATCACGATGTATTTGATCCCAAAAGTTTTTATTAAAATCTACACCGGCATGCACAAAGTAATAATCTTCACTCTCATACCTTGTAGGCAGATTTTGCAACCATTTCCTTAGATTTTTTTTATCTCTAGCAAATTTTTGGAAGTATTCTCTTCGTGATTCCGTTGTTGCTTCTGGATAAAACGACTGTAATGTTGTTAGCCCATTATTCCTAAAATAGTGATTTTGTCTTTTTGAAGATGTATTGTCATACATTGCTTCTTTTATCGCTAAATTAAACATGTCTTCATGATTTCCCAATAAAACTACGTGTTGTTTGTGAGTTTTTTGTAAATTATAAAAATATTCCCAAACTAATTTAGTGTTTTTACCTCTATCACACATATCTCCTAAACAAATTAATTTATCTTCATTACTGTTGAATTCTACTTCATCAAGTAATTTCTTCATCGTATAAAAACATCCATGTATATCTGAAATTACTATTGTTCTCATAAAAACACCTACTTCTTCATTTAATTCTTATATCTATAATAATAGAAAATAACTATAATGTAAATAGTAGGGGCTGACCAAAAGACCTAAAACTTAACAAAGTTCATATGAGAACTCATAGACGCAGTGGTTTATTGATATCTAAATAAACTTTGCGAGGGTGACTCGACAAAATCGATTTCTTCGAAATCACGATTTTTAAGTCACTCCCTATTGAATTACATCGTTTACAATTTAATACTTATTCTTTAGGATATCATTTTTAATTAAACTTTTCACATGATATAATATTAGTAAATTACTATGAAAGGCGCAGCTTATGGAGAATAATTTACTTTGTTTTAAACGCACTTCAAACCTTACTGCTCTATCACTTCCAAAAAACTATAGAGAGGGCTTTTATACTAAACAAGGTGTTTGGACAAAACTGATAATAGTTAAAGGAAAAATGAAATTAAGCTTTCTAGATATAGAGAACAGCGTAATTAAACAGTGTTCTTTAAATAAAAAGAGTGAAATTAGTCTCATTGAACCAGAAAGCACATTTAGAATTCATCCTAATTCTACTGACCTACAGTTTCACCTAGAATTTTACTGTACAGCTGAGAATTACTTTTTTAACAAGTACAACCTAAGTCCGGCTCATCCGGAAGTTGTAGCTGCAATGAAATATATAAAACCTTGCAAAACATTAGACTTAGGTGCAGGTCAAGGAAAAAATTCATTATACCTTTCTTCATTAAATTTTAAAATTACTGCTGTTGATATTGATGCGAAATTCTTACAAGATCTTGCTGATATATCAATTAAAGAAAAACTAAATCTTAATGTTTTTAAACATGATATTGTCGAAGCAAATATAAAAGATACATATGATTTTATCTTTGCTACTGATGTATTCATGTATTTGAATCCAACAAGAATACATAGTATTATCGCAAATATCAAAAAACAAACTAATGATGGTGGATACAATCTAATCGTGAGCGCATTAAACAAAGCAGGTCATAGATGCCCTCCTTTCCCCTTTACTTTTATTGAAGGTGAGTTAAAAAACTATTATAATGATTGGAAGATAATTAAGTATAATGAGAATCTTTCCGCTTCACCTTATCCATACGCTGTAATTCTTGCTCAAAAAATATCAGAATAAAATCTATCCCCACAAGATTATTCAAATTTTCTTGTGGGGATCTTTTTTCTATTTAATATTTTCTCTAATATCTTTTTGGTACCATACGACATCATACCAACGATTAAATTTATAACCTACTTTTTCGAAATGAGCTACCTTTCTAAACCCTCTCTTCTCATGAAACGATACACTACCTTCATCCGGATATGCTATACATGAAGTTAATCTGCATATTCCTCTATCGTAAAGTTGTTTTTCAAGTTCATTATACAACTTCTCTCCAACACCTTTTCCACGAGCCTTTTCATCTAAATAAATCGTAATTTCAGCAGTCCATTTATATGCATCTTTCGGATAAAACTCACTAGCATATGCATATCCTAATAAATCATCTCCTTCTTCCGCTACTAAAAATGGGTAACTTTGAATTGATTTTGAGATTTTTTCTTCGAATTCGTGTACACTTGGTACAGTGTAGTCAAAAGTAATAGCCGTATGTTCTACATATGGTCTATAAATATTTACTAAATTTTCGGCATCTTGTAATTCAACCGTTCTAACGTTTAACATTATCTATCTCCTTGAATACTCCCTTTTACAAAGTCAATAATCGCTTTAGTTGCCTCTTCTTGTTGAGCTCCTCTAAATCCATGACCAGCTCCTGGAATTTCTTTTAACCTAGCATTTTTAAAAGTTTCTATAGCACGTCTCGAATAACTTATCGGTGCTACATTATCACTTGTTCCATGGACAATAAGAACTTTTCCATCGTAGTTCTTCATATCATTATAAACATCATAGTCTAATGATTTTTCAAAATAAGCTTTTCCTACTTCTGTTACTCTATCTTGTTGATTATTTTTAGGAGAAAATTGTAATTTCACTCCTAAAGCAACTCCTACTACAGCAACTAATACTGCTATTCCTATTACTATTTTTTAAAAATTCATTTATCCTTCTTTCTTGTAATCTAATTTAATATTAGTACATATCTTATTTTACCCTATTAAAGATTATCTTTCTTGATTTTATCTAATAAAGCCGTACATCCTTTAGTTACATCGCTAAATGTTGTTTTGAAATCTCCTGTATACCACGGATCATCAATAATTCTATCTTCTCCTGCGTATTCTAATAATTTTTTAACCTCACCAGTTTTTCTCCCTGCGATAAATTTCTTAATGTTTTCTATATTACTATCATCCATTCCTATGATATAGTCTGCTTGTATGTCACTATCATTAAGGATACGAGAATACATTCCCTCTACTCCAATTCCAACTTTAGCAAGTTCTTTTCTAGTTCCACTATGAACGGGATTACCGTGTTCCCAACTACTAGTTGCTGCTGAATCAATTTGAATTTTTTCGCTTAATCCTTCTTTTTCTACCATATCTCTAAGTATTGCTTCTGCCATAGGTGAACGACAAATATTCCCTAAACAAACAAATAATACTTTTACCATTTTTTCATTACCTCATTAATATTTATTTTCTATTTTATTATAACATAAAGAGTTAAAATCAACATAATAAAGACAAGGGGCTGACCTAAAGACCTAAATTTTAACAACGTGTATATGAGAACTCATAGACGCAGTGGTTTATTGATATCTAAAATCGCTTTAGAAAAGCTTTTTAGATATCTAATAAACTGTGCGGGGGTGACTCGACAAAATCTTG
>NZ_JAPWCA010000028.1:0-16923 GCF_041433725.1 Gemella sp. 27098_8_155 | reverse complement strand
CACGATTTTTGAGTCACTCCCTACTTTTATCTATCTATAAAAAGTTAAGCCTTTTCTCTTTACAAACTTTAGTCTTAGGTTTATAATAAACCTATAGTAAATAATTAAATTATCTTCGGGGCAGGGTGAAATTCCCGACCGGCGGTTAAAGTCCGCGAGCGCAAGCTGATTTGGTGAAATTCCAAAACCGACAGTACAGTCTGGATGATAGAAGATATAGAATTAATAAACTTGCACATATAACCTTACTACATATGTATATTTGTCATACAGTGTGTTGTGCGATGTTTATTTTTCATACCTTTCAGTCCCGCTTTAAATTTTTTAAAGTGGTGTTTTTTATATCTAATACAGATTTTAAAGACGCCTTTTTAAAAATTATATTGCGGTTATTTTTTGCCTATGAAGATAGGAAAGAGGATTTAATATGTACAAAAAAAATGTTCATTCACTTGTTTTAAGTGGAATGCTTGCAGTTATTGCTCTACTTCTATCTTTTTTTAGTTTTGCTGTGCCATTCTTGCCACCATTTCTAAAATTTGATTTCACGTTTATCCCGCTATTCATGGCGTTGTTATTATTAGGTTATAAAGATGCACTTTTAGTGTCATTCTTAAAAAACTTCCTACACTTCGCATTATTATCACATGAACCTATCGGATCAATCGCTAATATCGTTGTAGAATTTACTTTCATTAGCATTATCGTATTCTTCTACAAAAAAGGTACTACAAAAACAATCATCGGTGGTATCTTAGGTACTTTAGCTATTACATTATTCATGTCATTACTTAACTACTTCGTGTTACTTCCAGCATATGGATATATCATGAATTTAGCTGATATCGTAACTAATGTGAAAACTATTGTAACTGCTGGTATTATTCCATTCAACCTATTAAAAGGTGCTTTAATAACATTCTTATTCTTCGTTACTAAGAGTGTTTATAGATCAATACCAACAAGTATTCGCAGTCGTTTTGCATAAAAATAAAACTAAATAATTAATTTAACCATGAAAAATTCCTCCATTACACTCACCTTACTGTAATGGAGGATTCCTTTTTTATTATTTCCTAGGGAATATTTTATTTCAAAATTATTATTACACCCTACAACTATCTTATTCACTCAATAGTTTATCTAATTTTTCTGAGTGAGCTACTTCTTCTACATTAGTGTCTTTTTCATCGAGTACCGTATCAATATTTAATTTTTCATCATTATTAACTATTAATCTAGCATAAATTTTTTCTCCAACACTTCTTATACTCTCATAATCAATCTTATAATCTTTTATTTTCGACTTTGCAGTAAATGCCAATTTATCTTTTTCTAATATTATTTTTTCATAAAAACCACGAGCATCTGCAGTTTTTACGACTCTAATTATTTCTTTGTACTTAGGATTATTTTTCATATAAATAACTCCACCTACAGCAGCCATAAATGTTATTGCTCCTAATATTTTTTTTCTCACTTAAACACATCCTCCTTTTTACAACTACCAATCGGAGATTTTAAAACTCTCTTATTAGTGCACTTTTTAGTTATCTTATATATTATAACTTTTCTAAGGTTTTTGCAATAGTTTTTTTATGATTTCTTGTACTTTATACATTGCTTCCTTTTACCATCAATCTCGCCATAATTTCTTCACAAATATAACAGTCTAAGCAATTTAAGTTTAATTAATATGATATTGTAATTGATAATAATTTCTGTAACAATATAAAAACACGTGTGTTTTAGTACAAAAAGTGGTATAATCGTATATAACTATACAATTATGAGAGGTTAAATAATGAAAAAAGCTATTTTAGTTATGACATATGGAACACCTGAGGATTATACATTTGAAGGCGTAGCTAAATTTTTTACGAATATTAGAAGAGGAGTTCGTCCTAACGATGATGAAATCAACTTATTATTAAAAAACTATCTTCGCATCGAAGGTTCTCCCCTTCAAGAAATAACACTTAAAGAAGTTAATTTGTTAAAAGAAGCTGTACGAGATGAATATCAAGTATACTTCGCAAATAAATTCTCTTCTCCATATATCCCGGATGTAATTTCAAAAATGGAAGAAGATGATATTGAAGAATGTATTTGTTTAATTTTAGAACCTCATTATTCATTCTATTCTATTATGGGATATGAAAGATTTATTAAGAGTGATAAAATCAAATTTAATATAATAAAATCGTGGTATAAAGAAGAAAAATTAGTTGAATTTTGGGCTGATGAAATCAAAAAAATTATCGATACAGAAGTTAAAAATGATAGCTTTAAAGTTATCTTTTCTGCACATAGTGTACCTGAGATTGCTTTGAAATATAATGACCCTTATGTTGACCAAATCTTCGATATGACCAAACTAATTGCAGAGAAAATAGGACTTGATAAAGATAACTATACAAACACATGGCAAAGTGAGAGTGATATCGGTATGCCATGGATTAAACCTGATGTTCTAGAATATTTAAGAGATCAAAAAGAGCATCCAAATCACTATATATTTGTACCTCTTAGTTTTATAAGTGAACATATTGAAGTTCTTTTTGATAATGATGTTGAATGTCGTGAACTTTGCGAAGAATTTGGTGTAGCATATCATAGACCACCAATGCCAAACTACGACTCTCGTTTAATAGAAGCTCTAGTTTCTGCAATTAATGATAATAAAAATAATCCTTTTATCTATCATAATCCAGAACAAACAACATTTAACGAGATGGATAAAGAAAAAGCAGAAATGCCTGATTTCGTTAAGAAAATGCTTGCCAATAAAAAAGATGGTGAAAAACCTGAAATGCCCGACTTCGTTAAAAAAATGCTGGCTAACAAGAAAGACGGCGAAAAAACCGAAATGCCTGACTTCGTTAAAAAAATGCTAGCCAGTAAAGAAACAAGTCGTAAGGATAAAATTTTCAATTTCATTAAAAGCATATTCAGCAAAAAATAATATTTTATAAATAAATACAAAAAAAGATATAACTCTGTTACTACTAGCTAGTAATAGAGTTATTTTTTTGCACAAAAAATATAAATAAAACCGTCTACATCTTCTACAAACCAAATCAATAAACATATTAATTTTTTATTAATTTTTATATATTCTGTTGTATATTTTTTAGTTTACATATAAATAATACTATAATAACAATTATCACTTATCTTAATATAATTAAATTTTATTATATAATTAATTTATAGTTACCGTATTTTATGTTATAATAAAAGTGAAAATTAAAGGAGGAGTAAATTTATGAAAAGAAATAAAATAACTTTAGCTTTATCGAGCATATTACTTTCTGTATCTTTAGTAGGTTGCAGTAGTGGCGATGGTCTTAACCGTTCCGCAAAAGACGGAAAAGAAAACGAGGTAGAAAAAGCTGCCATCAAACTTGTTAAAGCCACAAAAACTGGGGATTATAATTTAATAAGCGCTGATGAATTGAAAAAATCTATCGACAACAAAGAAGATATGATTTTAATCAACACTATTCCTTCCGATCGCTTTGAAAAAACAAAAATCAAAGGTGCTGTAAATGCTGGCTTACCTAAAGAAATGAAAGATTTAAAACCAGAAGAAAAAGAAACATTCTTAAAAACTTTAGGTACTGATAAAGATAAAAAAATTGTTATCTACTGTGGATTTGTTTCTTGTGAAAGAAGTCATGTTGGGGCAACATTAGCTAAAGAAGCAGGATATAAAAATGTCTATAGATTTCCGGGCGGAATTGCCGCATGGTTAGATGCTGGAAATAGCATTGATAAATAACATTATCTCTTGCATCTGTGGATAATTATGAGGATTTACCTCACTTTTGCAATATAAATTAATATTTGTGGATAATTATGAGGATTTATCTACGAATACTCTAATTAAATAATATTTTAATTGTTATATTGTTGAAACAACCCCTTATTTATTTTTCAACAGATCAATCAACATTCCAAATTTTTATCCAAAATTAACAATTTCGCCCAATAAAGAGGTAGCTGATTTCAGCTACCTCTTTATTTTATTTTTTTCTATTAAATTTAAATATTTCTCTTTTAAATAAAGGAACATTATCAAAATACTCTCCCTTATAGAAAGGGTGACATTTCAAAAGTCTCTTTATAGTTAAGTATGTTCCAAGAAAAAAGCCAAATCTCTTATAACTTTCCATCGCATAGCTCGAACATGTCGGTGAAAATCTACATGTTGGTCTTGTGTAACGAGATATATACCTTCTATACAATTTTATTAAAAATATACATAACTTCGCCATTAAAAGCACTCCTTTCTGCTTTATTTTAACAATTCACTAGATTAATTTCAACTTATTACTACATAAATACAACAATTATATTCGATAATGATTATCATTTATAATTTTTCACCTCGGAAAACATTGTCAAATCAACCTTTATTTTAGATAATAATTCTCAATAACTATTATAAGTCTATAAACTTTACATCACGTATTCATGGTGCTATAATTTAAGCATAAATTACAAAATATAAAGGAGAGAATTTAATATGACACGTACAACAGAACTAAACAAACTTGTAGCAAATTTAACAGTATTATACACAAAATTACACAGCTTCCACTGGTATGTAAAAGGACGTAACTTCTACACACTACACGAAGTATTTGAAAATTACTATAATTACACGACTGAATCTTTAGATGAGGTTGCGGAAAGATTATTAGCAATTGGAGGTCGCCCAGTTTCTACACTTAAAGGTGCTTTAGAAATCACAACTATTAAAGAAGCAACTGAACAAGAAACAACTTCTGAAATGGTTGCAGCTGTATTCCACGATTTCGAACTATTAATCAACGACTTAACTCACCTTATGGAAGTAGCTGAAGAAGAAGGAGATCAAGGTACTTCTGACTTAGCACTAGGTCTAAAAACTCAATTAGAAAAAAATGTTTGGATGTTACGTGCTTACTTAGCAGACTAATAACATATCTAAAAGAAAGCTATCCACCACTTTATTGTGATGGATAGCTTTTTTTATACCTATCTATGAACTTTGTCCTTTTCTATTTAAAATATTCAAGTTTATAGCATCTACATAATAGTTACTCACCTGTCCGTCCTTATCACTTATCTCAACATTCCAAGTCGGTATTAATACTTGATTTTCTGTTTGTGAAATATAAGTATAATATCCTAAAGTTGTACGAACTCTACAATTTTTTGGAATCAAGTCTTCATGATACAACCTGTTTATAGCTTGATTAGATGTAACTAAGGGTTCGTTTTTATCTTTTCTTATGTTAGAAACTCCTGTTAGAGTAAACCGCCTGATATCTCCATTACTTTCAACTTCAAAAACTATTCTAGCATTTTTATTTGAAAATACTCTGAAACTATCAATCTGTTGTTCATAAATAACCTCATTTTTATTAGAATTGTAACTAGAGAATACATAATTTGCACTCAACTTCAATTTTTCAAGTAAAAATGAGTCTAATTCAGCTCTATAACTACCTTTATTAACATTACTTATAGCATTTTCTGAACTAACCTTTAGAGTTGATGTTTTATCTACATTTTCAACTTCAATCTTCAATCCATTTTCTTCTTTTTTATAATCTTTCAAATCCGAAATAGTTACATTAACATAACCTAGATTATCACGTTTTGTGGTGTTTTCTTCGACAGTTATATTATCATTTTTCATAGATCGTTCTATTATTTCTTTTTCTTGAACTATTTCAGTTTTATTCTTTTGAACTGTATAGACATAAAAAGTTAATAAGACTGCATTTAATGCGACAAATAGGTAAATAAATAATGTTTTCATCTTGTCCCAATTCATAGTCTCTCTCCCTTGTCTATTTTTTCTTTTAGTTTTTTGAAACTCATATATCTGTCATTGTACTTCACATACCATGCAGGAGTATAACTGAAACTATTTCTTTCTTTATTGTAAGTTTTATCATATCCTAAAACTATATCACCTATTTCTTTTAGGTTAACCCTCTCATAAAGATAGTTTATCACGTATTCTGTTTTTTCTACAGAATACAATTCCGCTTCTTTCGATGAAAGGTAAGTCTTAGTCAATTTCTTCGGTGAGGTCAGTTTATATATTCCACTACTGTTATCTTCTGATATTATATCAGCAAAACCATCTTTACTAAAAGCTATAGAGTCCTTGTACGCTTCTTGGAAAATACTAATTCCGTCTAAAGCTGTTGTTAGTTGGTAATTAGTATCTCCAACATAACCTAACTCTAAGAAACTAATAGTATTATTTATAGCAATAGTAGCTCCTACTTCACGTCCACCTTCATTAGATGGATTTGTATATACTAGTCTGTTGTTTATGGATCTTAATATTCCATATCCATCAGTTACTTCATCTTCATTACTAATTCTAAGATTATCTTTTTTCTCAAAAATATCCCTCGCCAGCTTATTTAAATTGACATCTTCAGCGCTATATTCATCAATAATATTATCTTCATCGCCTTCTTTTAGATATATAAATTTGTTATTTAAACTGTATTTCGCATAATTTTGCTTTTTCTCATTGAATTTACTATTTATCTTCTCATATATATCTTGTTTTAAAGTAATTTGAAGATAGTTTTTATCATCTTTTTTATATAGATAAATCATATTAGGTCTATCTTTTAATAAAACTATAGTATCAAACTCTAAACTTACGTTTGAATTGTCCTCAGAAAAGAATAACGGTTTAAGCAGCGCTGAGTCTAAAGTAACTTGATAATTTATCAATATTTTTTCAACGTTATTAGTCGTAATATCTTCTATGTTACGGTTTCTCACCCTAGATTCCGTGCTCTCACTATCTGAAAGAAGAGACAGTAACTCTTTTAATACTTTCTTCTCCTTGACTCCTTCTACGCTAGCTACTTTTGTTATTGTATTTTGAATTACAGCTTCTTCCCTTGTTCCTTCATGGTTTTTCACCACACTATCAGGTATAAGGAAATTCAGAAGATTATTTTTGTTTGAATCAACTGTTTTCTGAGTAGATCTTTTCGTAAAAATTTCGTAATCTGGTTGATAAGTAATAATAAGATAAGATAAAGTTAAACTTAGTAAAACAAGTATACCTAAAACAACTGATTTTACAGTTTCCTTTTTTCTATTTCTCATATTACTCACCTCTATAACCATTCGTCATCTATTTGTTCACAAGGTAATGTTACAAAAATTATGCTTCCATAACCTTCTCTACTTTGTGCCCAAATGCGTCCTTTATGAGCTTCTACTATAGTCTTAGCTAGAGCTAATCCTAAACCAGTTCCACCCATACTTCTTTGTCTACTTTTATCAACTCGATAAAATCTATTAAAAATTTTATCTATATGTACTAAAGGTATTCCTACCCCTTCATCTTTTATAGAAATACTCACCCTATTATGGTGATAATTCTGTCTAACTCTTATAGTGATATTCTTACCATTTGGAGAATATTTTATTGCGTTATTAACAATATTGTCAAACACCTGTGTAAGTTTGTCTTGGTCTCCTTCAACAAATATCGGCGTTTTAGAAATATGTTTTATAAAATTCTTTTCTGGATGTGTTAGTGCAAATCTATCTGTGATCTGCTCAAGCATTTTATTTATATCGATGAACTCTTTTTCATAATGCTCTTCTTTAATATCCATTTTCCCAAGTTGCATAAGTTCATTTACCATTCTTATCATACGAGTAGTTTCTTTATGAATAGTATCGATAAACTGAGGAGCCAGTTCCTTATCTTCTAATACACCTTCTTCTAATGCTTCGATATAACTGTTCATCGTAGTTAGAGGTGTACGAAGTTCATGAGATACAGTTGATACGAATTCACGACGTTCTTTTTCTTGACGCTCTTGATCTGTTACGTCATAAAGAACAATAATATATCCTTCTAGCTCAGTTGACATCTGAGTTAAATCTTCTTTATCTTCTTTTTCTATCTTAGAGATTTCTGCTCGTAATAGTAATTCATCACTATCATTAGACGCATTAACAAGAAGGCTATCCTCAGCTTCTAATATTTCCTCAATACTTTCATATTCTGTAATATCAAGAATTTTTAGAACATCTTTTCCAATGAAAATTTCATCATCACGTCCACCTAACATATCCTCAGCACTTGTATTTATAAGGATTATTCTACCGTTATTATCAGTTGCAATAATTCCATCCATCATACTCTCGATAATAGTCGCAAGCTTCCTACGTTCTGTCTCCGTTACAGCCTGCTCTTCTTCGATTCTCCTAGAAATCCGGTTAAATACTTTAGCAAGATCACCGATTTCATCATCTGTATCTATACCAACTACAGTACCATAATTTCCTAAAGCCATCTTCTTAACCTGAGAACTCATTTTTTCAATAGAACTCGTTACGGTTTTAGAAGCGACAAACCCTATTACAGTAGTAATTAATATCGATAATATAGTACCTACTATAAAGATTCTCGAAATACTATTTACCTCTTGATAAACACTTTCTATATCTGCCATAAGTGATATTACACCAATAACTTCATTATCTTTTTTTACAGGACTCACATAAATCCATACACGCTTATTACTATCAGCATTATACTGAATTTGTTTAGTACTCTCACCCGTTTTTATAACTTGACTAACAAGTGGATCAAAAGATCTTTTAGCAAGATAGTCATCATTTCCATTTTTTGATGAACTCGCTAAAATTTTCGAATTATTATCAATAACATTTACAAGTAGTAATTTCTGGATATTAAATTCACTAACTAGTTTTACTATTCCACTTTTTGAATCTCGATTATTGCTTGTAGAATCTTGATTAGCGTTATTCTCTGAATCAGTTGACTCTTCACCCTTCTTCATATTAACCTTATCAAGTTCCTCTCGAATATGGTAATTCAATATCTTTTCTTGTTCGATAATATTTTGTTCAAATGTGTTTATATTACTGTTTCTTAGTTGTGTTGTAAAGAATAATCCGATTAGTTGTAACGAAATTATGTTAACTAATACATATACTATTACGAACTTAGTTCGGATTGATGAAAAGAATCTTTTCTTAAATTTCTTACCGAAAAAACTCATTACTCTTCACCTATAAAGTAACCAACACCACGACGCGTCATTATATATTCAGGTTGTGATGAATCATCTTCTACTTTTTCACGTAATCTTCTCACAGTCACGTCAACTGTTCTAACATCTCCGAAGTAGTCATAACCCCATACTGTTTGCAGTAAGTTCTCACGTGTTAAAACTTGGCCACGGTGTTGAGCAAGGTAATAGAATAAGTCAAATTCTCTACGTGTTAAATCTATTTCTTCTCCATTTTTCTTAATAACATAAGCCTCTGGATAGATTACAATATCCTTAATTACAAGGTCACTACCACTCTTCTCTTCTACAACTTCTTCTTGTTGCTTAGTAACACGACGTAAGTTTACCTTAACCCTAGCCATAAGTTCACGTGTTGAGAAGGGTTTAGTCACGTAATCATCAGCTCCGAATTCTAGTCCTAGAACCTTATCTATTTCACTATTTTTTGCTGTTAGCATAATAATTGGAATATTCTTTTTAGCACGTACTTCTCTACATACTTCCATTCCGTCTTTTTTCGGCAACATCAAATCTAATAGAATCAAATCAGGGTTTTCGCTAAAAGCAAGCTCCACCGCTTTTTCTCCATCATTAGCAACTATTACATCATAGCCTTCTTTTTTTAAATTAAAATCTAGTATATTAGCAATCGGTTCTTCATCATCGACTACTAGTATTTTATATTCTGCCATCATCTTCCTCCTTAGATTTATACTAAGTATTATTATATATTCTTACTAATTTGCAAGAATGCATATAGCTATCTACATTATATCATTTTTCTTTAATAAGTTACAACTTTAAGCAAGCGATTAACACTCTATCACTTACGAGAAAACACAAAGTTTTTATAACAACCTATAAAACATATACACCTGCCACTATACACATATAAAAAACTACTCATCTGACAAAAACGTAAGACAAGGAATCTATTATTGTTTTTCTTTATCTTTCTCTATATTTCTTAATATAGCTCTTATAAAAAATTCGAAGTTAACATTGTATGGATTCTTATTCAAATTAGAGATTACAGTATCACTAGTAAGGAGTACATTCAATTGTTTTTCTAACCCTACTATACGTTCCTCAGAAAAATTACTTAATATCCCTATCTCTGCCAAACCAAAATCTTTATATTCTGAAGATAAATACCCGTCTTGATTTTCTTCTCCTTCAAAAGAACTTCCGAATGACTTATTATATATATCTAAAAAGCTCTTAATCCCGTGCATTCCCGCTTCTTTAACTATAATTTCATCACCCACATAATAACCAATAGAAAGCAACTCAGCTATACGCGTAAATATATCATACTCCGAAACAATTCTCTTAACAGAACCTGTAAAAGTAGCTTTCTTAATAGCGATTTTCTTCATATTTCTAAGATACTTTTTCATACGTGTAGCGTACAATTCTCCATCAACTTCTTTATCCATAAAAATATCTATACCACCAATTAGATATATAGGTGCAGCATTAAATACTACACTCTCTTTCACATCGTACTCAATTGCAACTCGTTGCGCAATACTTCCACCTAAAGAATGACCAGTTAGTATGATATCATTACCATATTTTTTCTTCATTCTTGTATAAAATCTGTAACACGGCGTTAAGTGTTCCCCTTGACCTAAACAAATCCCTACAACATCAGCATACATATCTTTTTGTCTATCAAAGTAGAAATTCGTGCCTGTATAAGATAAAATATAATTCCCTTCTACAGTATTTTCAAACAAAGTTCCACTACTTCCAGTTTTTTCATCATAAAAACTACGTATATAGTTTAACTCTGTTGGAAAACTGTTCACTGTTTTTTGAAGATTTACATACTCGCGTATCACTCTTTTGGGAACTTTAATTTTATCCATCGCTTCTATATGGTACACTATAAATGATGCATAACTTGATACTTCAAACAATCTATCCATTACTATTTCTATCCATCCTCGCAATATTTCTTAATAAGTATTTTATCATAAACAATTAATTTTTTCTTATTTTTACGTTGTAAATAGTACTTTCTCAAGTTAAATTTTCAATTTATTTTTATTTTTTTAAAAACAAAATCATAATTGATTATTATTTTCAATTAACTATTTAAATCAATAATTATTTTTGATATAATAATTATATAGATTTAATAAATACGGAATCAACTTACAAGATAATTATTTACATATCCTAAGTAGGAGGCTAAATTATGAAAATTTTACTTGCTTATTCTAGCAAAACAAAAAATACTAAAAAAGTAGCCGAGGCTATCTATGAACAGATAAAAGACCAAGGGGAAGTAGATTTACTCGACATAAAAAAACAACGAAAAAAACTAGAGAAAGAATACGACTTTTATATTTTAGGAGCATGGACGGATAAAACAAACGCTAATAAAAATATGCAACGTTTTGTAGATCAACAAGAGATACACGGAAAAGATGTCGCTCTATTCTTAACTTGCGGTGTTCCTCGTGAACATTATCACGCTGATGATTCTATTAACAATTACATCGCATTTATGAAAGAAAGAAACAATAGAATCCACGAAACATTTGTTTGCCAAGGTAAAGTTGATCCGAAGGTTATGATAGTTTTCAAAATCCTTACTTGGCATGACCCAAACTTTATTCATAAGGTTACACCGGATCTTGTCGATATGGTTAAAGAATCTAAAAAACATCCAGATCCAAAAGACTTAAAAGATGCACAAATTTGCTTTGAAAATTTATTAGAACATAAAATTGCTCACGCAACAGCCTAAACAATATAACCTAAAGGGTAGTTATCCTCTATCAGAGAGATAACTGCCTTTTTACATATCTTTTATAATACTCGTTTTTTCTCTATAAATATAATTTTTTTAAATATTCCTCTTTTTTAAACATTCCTCTTTTTAAATAGTGAACTATTTTTTTCGTTAATTAGGATTTTTACAGTATATATTAACTAAATTATTTTAATTAATATATATATCTTTATAAGGTTACATAATATTCTTGTTATCTCATAAAAACGTGACATTATAGTGATTTATCAAATATAAAATTCACTTAACAGTTATAATTTCTATCCCCATTATATATAATATACCCCAATATTAAATATTATCATTTCACTATTACTAAAAAATATTTTGACTTTTAGTATATAAGGTTGTAAAATATCTTAAGTGATATGAAACCATATCATTAAATTCAATATAATGGAATTTCGCCGACGAAATTTCTTAGGAGGAATTATGATAAAAAAAGAATTTAGTAGCCTTTTAAAGAGTAAAGGGTTAAAAGCTACCATGGCTACCGTTCTTCTAGTTCCTGTTTTATATTCAGGAACCTTCCTAAAATCCGTTTGGAATCCATATAACAACACCGGAAATATGAAAGTCGGAGTTGTTAATCTAGACCAAAAAGTAGATTTTAATGGAAAAACTCTAGAAGTCGGGAATTCAATGGTCGATAAATTAAAAGAAAATAAAAAAGTAAATTGGCAATTTGTCGATAAAGATACAGCCGATAAAGAACTACGCGAAGGAGACTACTATATGGTAGTTACAATTCCACAGAACTTTTCTAAAAATGCTACATCTTTATCAAATGATAATCCAGAAAAAATGAACATCGACTTTACTACCAATTTTACGAAAAGTAAAAATGGTGAGAAAATCATGGAAACTGTAGCAAGTAACCTAACAAACACAGTTAAGGATCAAGTTGTAAAAACTTATACAGCTACATTATACGGTAAATTTTCTGAGATTGGAGAGTCTCTTCACAAAGCAGCCGATGCTTCGAATACACTGAACAACGGACTTGGTCGACTTAGTGATGGAGGGCAAAAACTAGGAAGTGGTATCAACCAACTTGCTGACGGTTCCGGTCGACTTTCTAATGGTCTTGGTCGACTTAGTGATGGGGGACTAAAACTAGGAAGTGGTATCAGCCAACTTGCTGACGGTTCTGGTCGACTTTCTAACGGACTAACTCGTCTTAGCGATGGAGGACTAAGACTTAGCAGTGGTATTAATCAACTATCTGAAGGATCATGGAGACTGACTGCTGGACTTTATCGTCTTAGCGATGGCGGAGCTAAACTCGGCAACGGAATTAACGAACTTGCTGACGGTTCTAAACGTCTAACTGATGGACTAACTCGTCTTAACGACGGGGGAACTAAACTTGGTAATGGAATCAATGAACTTTCTAATGGTTCTAAACGTCTAACTGATGGACTTTCTCGCCTTAGCGATGGCGGTTCTAAACTTGGTAATGGAATCAATGAACTTTCTAATGGTTCTAAACGTCTAACCGATGGACTTTCTCGCCTTAGCGATGGGGGACAAAGACTTAACAATGGAGTTAACGAACTTTCTAACGGTTCTAAACGTCTAACTGATGGACTTTCTCGCCTTAGCGATGGGGGAGCTAAACTTGGTAATGGAATCAATGAACTTTCTAATGGTTCTAAACGTCTAACCGATGGGCTTTCTCGCCTTAGTGAAGGTGGACAAAGACTTAACAATGGAGTTAACGAACTTTCTGATGGTTCTAAACGTCTAACTGACGGACTTTCTCGTCTTAGTGAAGGTGGAGCTAAACTTGGTGATGGAGTATCTCAATTACAAAGTGGAGCTGGAAGATTATCAGAAGGTCTAAGTTCATTAAACGATAAAAAAGACGCATTAATCTCTGGTGTAAACGAACTAACTGAAGGTTCTAATAAGCTTACTGTCGGTTTCGATACATTTAAAGCTAAAAGTATTATGCTTACTTCTGGTTTCAATTCTCTATATAACGGAAGCAAAGAATTCCAAGCTGGACTTTTAAAATATACTAACGGTGTTCTTACACTTAATGAAAAATTACTAGCTAAAAAAGAAGATTTAGAAAAACTTAACGCCGGTAGTACTACATTAAACAATGGAATCGATAGATTATCAGACGGTATTTCACAAATCAACTCTGGACTTGCAGCTAAAAAAGGTGATCTAAATAGACTTACTGCAGGTGGGGCTGCACTAGGTGATGGGGTAGCTAAACTTTCTGAAAGCACTCCAAAACTTGTAGATGGAGCTGATAAGCTAAACACAGGATTAAACGCATTAAACGCTAACTTACCTAGCGACAGTGATTTGGCCGCTAAGAAATCTAATCTAAACTCAACATTAGATAAACTAAAAGGATTAAAACTTACTTATAGAACACACTTCAATCCTCTTAACAGTGCTTTTGCAGAATTAGGTTCTCAACTGGAATCTATAAAAGCTCTTGTAGATCGTATAGAAACACAATCTACTACGACTACTACAACTACAGCAGCACCTGCTCCAACTCCTGCAGCTACTAATTTCGCAAACTTGGAGCAAACATTATCATCAATGCAATTAACACCTGAGCAAAAAGCAAGTATCCTTGCCGCAGCTCGTAACGATGTTGCTGCTACACCAGCACCTGTTGCTCAACCAACTACTACTGTTCAAAATAGCAGCAGTAACAACAATAGCCAGATTAAAGCTGAACTTTCTTCAGCAGTCTCTAGCGCAAACTCAAAATATTCAAGTATGAAATATCGTGTAGGAAGATTAAATTACATCCAAACTCAACTTGATAAATTCGATGTAAATACACTTTCTTCTGAACTTGAGGGAACAATTAGTGGTTTTTCTAGCATTAAAGACGCTGTCGGTAAACTTTCTGCTGGTAGTGGTCAATTAAAAGCTGGTTTAACTATAATGAACGAAAAAACACCTACCCTTATGGCAGGATTCAATCAATATAAAGGTGGAGTAGATGCTACTGTATCTTCTCTAACAACAGGGGACTTAGCAAACGGACTTAACCAACTTGCTAATGCAACTCCAAAACTTAAAGATGGAGTAACAAACTACACTAACGGTGTAAGCGCCCTTACTACATCAATGACTACAGGTGAACTAGCACAAGGTGTTGGAACACTTGCAGCTAAAGGTTCAGAACTACAAGCTGGATTCGATAAATTAGGTGGTGGTATCAGTATAATGCACGAGAAACTTCCTGAGTTAGCTGGTGGTATTGATGCTTTAGTTAATGGAAATGCAAAAATTAATGCAGGGCTTAACAAACTTCAAGCTAAACTTCCGGAATTAAGCATCGGTATTAAAGAACTTGATAACGGTGGTAAAAAATTATATCAAGGACTAACAGATATGAAAGCTAAAGCTCCGGAATTAATTAACGGACTTAACAGTGCAAAAGTTGGGTCTGAGAAACTTTCTAACGGACTAGCTGCTATGCAAGCTAAAGCTCCGGAATTAATCAATGGGGTTAACGCTGCTAAAGAAGGTTCTGAAAAACTTTCTAACGGATTAGCTGCTATGCAGGCTAAAGCTCCGGAATTAATTAACGGAGTGAACGCTGCTAAAGAAGGTTCACAAAAACTTTCTAACGGACTAGCTGCTATGCAAGCTAAAGCTCCCGAATTAATTAACGGAGTGAACGCTGCTAAAGAAGGTTCACAAAAACTTTCTAACGGATTAGCTGCTATGCAAGCTAAAGCTCCCGAATTAATTAATGGAGTTAATACTGCTAAAGAAGGTTCTGAAAAACTTTCTAATGGTTTAGCTGCTATGCAAGCTAAAGCTCCGGAACTGCTTAACGGACTTAGCAGTGCTAAAGTCGGTTCTGAAAAACTTTCTGGCGCTCTTACAATAATGCAAGCTAAGGCTCCGGAATTAATAGGCGGAGTTAACACTGCGAAAGTTGGTTCTGAAAAACTTTCTAACGGATTAGCTGCTATGCAAGCTAAAGCTCCGGAATTAATTAATGGAGTTAATAACGCCAAAGATGGAGCTAACAAACTTCACGGTGGACTTACTTCTATGCAGGCTAAAGCTCCGGAACTACTTAACGGACTTAACACTGCTAAAGCGGGATCTGATAAACTTTACAGTGCTCTTACAATAATGCAAGCTAAAGCTCCTGAGTTAATCGCAGGATTAGATAAAGCTAAAGACGGATCTGGTTTATTAGCAGATAAACTTTTTAGTGGAGCTGATAGAATTACTGCAGCTAAAACTGGAGATAAAAACGTAGACATGATGTCTAACCCAATCAAAACTAATATTAGCGACATCTCAGAAGAAACTAGCTACGGTAACGCAATGGCACCATTCTTCTTAGTATTTGGACTACTAATCGCAGCTGCGGCATTTAACATCTTATTCCCAGCTCGTAAAGCAGAATACGGAGAGTCAACAAACAGTCTATTCACTTCAAGACTTGCAGCAATGTCTACATTCGCAGCATTAGCTACACTTATCGAAGTTGTAGTGATGAAATTATTATTCGACTTTAGAATACAAAACTTCGGAATGTACTTCTTCGGATTAATACTTTCAGGTATCGTGTTTATGATAATAACACACTTCTTATCATACACGTTCGGAAAAGTTGGTAATGCTATTAGTATCGGATTTGTAGCTTTACAATTCGTTCTAACTACACCACTATTCCCTAAAGAAATGTTACCATCTCTATACAGTGGATTAATTCCGTTCACACCTGTTTACTACGGTGACATGGCAGTTCGCCACGCTGTTCTTGGTGGTTTAACTGATGGAATTTACAACAACTCTATATTAATCCTAGTTGTTTTAGGAATAATATTCTTAACTCTTACTTACATCTCTTACAACAACAAGAATAATAAAGCTATTGTGAATTCAGCAAAATAATAAACAAAAAATTCTAAGTAACATCGATATTTGTTACTTAGAATTTTTTTGTATGGGAGTGACTCAAAAATCGTGATTTCGGAGAAATCGATTCGGAGAAATGATATGTACCCCTTTTACTGGACA
>NZ_JAPWCA010000027.1:0-17047 GCF_041433725.1 Gemella sp. 27098_8_155 | reverse complement strand
ATTTTTAAATTATATTTTAAATCACTTATATTTTTTATTTATGGTAATTTGTTATTCTTTTAGATTAGTATCCTTTAAGTGCATTTAGACGAGCTTCAGATTGTCCTTTAGCATCTTTTTTCTCACCTTTATATACTGCTGATTCCCATGATCCGTACAGTGGGTTAGGGAAGATTATGAATTTTTCACCAAATTCAGCTTTTAATTGTTCAAACATTTTATCTCTATCAGGTTCTGATGTAGTAGAGAATTCAGCGAAGTCTACTAAGTTATCTCCAAATAACATAACTAGGTTAGTATGTTTAATAACTTCTTGTCGACGTCCTTCTTTAGATTTGTCACCTTCTTTTTTGAACATTAGGTGATCGCGCCCTTGAACTGGAATACCTTGTGCTTCAAGGTTTTTGATAGTAGCATCTACTTGTGAATCAGTTCTGTCAGAAATGTAGTAAATTTGAACTTTATTTTTGTCAGCAAATTGTAAGAATTCTTTAGCTCCAGCTACAGGTTTAGCTTCGGCTTTTTGAACCCATTCATCCCAACTTTTCGGGTTGAATGCAGTTCCATCTTTAACATTTTTAACTTGATATGGAACGTTATCTAATACTGTTTCATCTAAGTCTAATACGATTGAATAAGGTTTATCAGTAGGTTGTTTTAGTAGTTCTTTTAATCTACTAGTAGCAACATTATAACCTTGTTGGTATAAAGCATCTACTTCAGCTGCGTTTTGATACCATAAAGCACCCATTGTATTTTCTCTAGATCTAAGCTGATCATAAGTAAGAGTTATCTTGTTATCTCCACTCTTATTTTCTTCTTTTTTTTCTTCAGTTTTTTGTGCACATCCTGTTGCAAGAACAACAGTTGCTAAAACTGATGAAATAGTCATAACAAATTTTTTATTTTTCATAATAAATATAGCTCCTTTTATTGTCTACAATAATAAGTATAATTTATAAATTAGGAAATTTCAATATGAAATTATTTTTTAAAAATTTATAATTTAAATATTTTAATATAAAATATTTAAATTAATGTTGAAAACGATTTATAAAATGATAATAAAACAAAATTAGTATTATTTTTATTTTAAGAATAATGATTTGTATTTTCTCGATTGAAATACAGAATTTTATATGCTATACTGAAATTAGGTGTTTTGAAACGCTTACTATAAGATTTCTTATAGGTAATCACAATTAAATAATGAATTAAAAAGTTTAGTTTGTCATATAATTTTACTTAAAAGAAATTCAAGTTGTAAAAGGGATGAGCATATGAGTTATCTTATAGGAGTAAAATAATTAACAGGGGGAAAAACACATGACAATAAAAGTTGCTATTAATGGTTTTGGTCGTATTGGGAGATTGGTCTTAAGACAGATTCAGGCTCAGCATGCAGATGATATTGAGGTTGTAGCTGTCAATAGATCAAGAATGAGACCGATAAATCAAATAGTTTATCTGTTAAAATATGATACAACGCAAGGACCTTTTCCAGGGACTGTAGAAGAAGGAGAGGGAGCGTTTATCGTAAATGGTAAAGAAATTAAAGTTTTTGGAGAACCAGATCCAGAAAATTTACCATGGAAAGAGTTAGGTGTAGATATTGTTCTAGAATGTAGCGGACGTTTTAACAGTAAGGATAAAGCTGAAGCGCACATAAGAGCGGGAGCTAGGAAAGTACTACTTTCTGCACCAGGTGGCTCAGATGTCAAAACTATTGTATATAATGTTAATCATGAAATATTAACTGGGGAAGAAACTGTAATCTCGGGTGCATCATGCACTACAAACTGTCTTGCTCCAATGGCAAAAGTATTACATGATAACTTCGGTATTGTACATGGTTTAATGACAACTATCCACGGATATACAGGAGATCAGCATACTTTAGATGGATCTCATAATAAGGGAGATTTTAGACGTGGAAGAGCAGCAGCAGAAAATATAGTTCCTAATACTACAGGTGCTGCTAAGGCTATAGGATTAGTTATACCAGAGTTAAATGGACGTTTAGATGGAGCAGCTCAAAGAGTACCCGTTCCAACTGGTTCGTTAACAGAACTATTTGTAACAATTGAAAAAAATGCTACAGTAGAAAAAATTAATGAAGTTATGAAAAAAGCAGCTAATGAATCATATGGATATACAGAAGATCCTATAGTATCTTCTGATATAATAGGAATGAGTTATGGTTCGTTATTTGATGCCACACAAACAAAAGTTATTGGACAAGGCGAAAATCAAATGGTTAAGGTTGTTTCTTGGTATGATAATGAAATGTCATACACTGCACAACTAATTAGAACGTTGAGATATTTTGTAAAATTAGTATAGAATATAAATTATAAGGCTAGGAATCTAAAATGGTTTCTAGCTTTTTTGATTTCCATTATTATTTACTTAGTTATTTACTAAAAAAATTATTATTTTTCTGAATATAATGATAATATGATATTTTTTAGTTTTTGATTGTGATATTACAAAGAAAAAGGTAATTAAAATAAAAAAATTACTTTATTTAAACTTTTCTATATAGATAGAAGGGGTGTTGAAAAAGCACTTATATTGCTATAATATAGTAGGTGTAATACAACAAAAAGTATAAAGTAAATCTATAAATATGGAGAAAAAGTATGAAAAATTTATTTAGTAGAAAAGAAGTATTTTCAATTAGAAAATTTAGTATGGGAATAGCTTCAGTAATGATAGCTTCAAGTTTAGTTGTTTCATCTCAAGCTAATATACAATTATTGAAAGCGAAAGAAAATATAGAAGTACAGGCTAATAAAGATATTAATATGCGTGTATTAGAAAGAGATGGAGGAGCAGTAATTGAGTTAGCTGCAACTAAAGACCTAACAGATATAGATGTAAATGTTATGTTAAATGGTAATAGAGTAGCTTCATATCATATTGCAAGTATAAAAGCTGGACAAAAAATAGAAAAGAAAGTAACTAAAGAACAGCTAGAAACAATAAAAAAATTAATTTCGAATGGGAAAAAAACTTTACCTAATACAGCAATAGTGGAAAGAAGTGCTTCACAAACAATTAATATTGCAGGTAATAGATTAAGAGTGGATGTTAAGTATCATGTAGAAGATAATTCAGTACCTGAAGCAAAACAAGAGAAACCAGAGGAGAAACAGACGCCAGAAGTTAAGACAGAAAAACCAGAAGTAACTCCAACGCCAGAAGTAAAACCGGAGCAACCGAAACCAGAGGTAAAACCAGAGCAGCCAAAACCAGGAGTAAAACCAGAAGTAAAACCAGAGCAACCAAAACCAGAGGTAAAACCAGAGCAGCCAAAACCAGAAGTAAAACCGGAGCAACCAAAATCAGAAGTAAAACCGGAGCAACCAAAACCAGAAGTAAAACCAGAGCAGCCAAAACCAGAGGTGAAACCGGAACAACCGAAACCAGAGGTGAAACCGGAACAACCGAAACCAGAGATGAAACCTGAACAACCGAAACCAGAAGTAAAACCAGGACAACCGAAACCAGAGGTAAAACCGGAACAACCGAAACCAGAGGTGAAACCGGAACAACCGAAATCAGAGGTGAAACCGGAGCAGCCGAAACCAGAGGTGAAACCGGAGCAACCGAAACCAGAGATGAAACCGGAACAACCGAAACCAGAAGTAAAACCAGAGCAATCAAAAACAGAGAAACCAGTTCCAGGTGAACAACCAGGCAACGTATCTGAGACAACTAAACCTAAAGGCCAAGAAAATAGTGATAAGGATGAAGAAGTAATCATTAACGATCCAGTTCTTAAAAAATTAATTAATAAAAACTTAAGCAGTGAAAGAGCTGATGATCAAAAAATAACTAAAAAAGAACTTGAATCTCTAAAAGAACTTAGTTTAAGGGATAAAGAAGGAAAAAATATACTTACTACAACATCTTTAAAAGATACACCAGAGTTTAAATTTATTCAAACACATGGAATTAAGAATTTACTAGGATTAGAAAATGCAGTAAATTTAGAAAAACTAGACTTAAATGAAAATGAAGTAAGTGATTTATCACCAATTGCTAAATTGAATAAATTAACTAAATTATCATTAATAAGAAATAGGATTTCAGATTTACAGCCATTATCAGAATTAACAAATTTAGAATACTTAGACTTATATGCTAACAAGATAGAAAATATTTCACCTTTAGCCAAACTTACTAATTTAAAACATTTAGACCTTCATAATAACAACGACCAAACAGGTGACCCTGTTCATCCAATTATTAGTGGGGGAATAAAAGATATTTCAGTAGTGAAAAATCTTACTAAATTGGAAATGTTATCACTTGGAAGTAATAATATTTCAGATATAACACCAATTAAAAATCTTACTAATATAAAGGATTTAGTATTAGGTGGGAATCATATTAGTGATTATTCGGGACTTGAGCAGTATATTGCCGATAGAGTAGCTAAACAACAGGAAGGTGAAGGAAGTGTTAGTTTCGCAGGGCAAAGAATAAATTATGATAAAACTGTTGATGTTTCTAAATCAAATGTAACAATAGACAGTCCATTTAAAGGCTTAAATGAATTAGGTGAAAAACTAGCGAAAGTATTCGAAAGTGATGAGCCTATTAATCTATTCTCAGAAGTCACTACTAATGTCGACGGGGTAAGTGCGACTTATAATCCAGAAACATCAAAATTTGATTTTACATTTACAGAGGAATTCTTAACTAAAAATCAAGGTAAGGTAGTTCCTATTAACTTAAAAGTAGGAGTTGGGGATTATGCTTGGAATGTGAAAAATATTAAACTAAACATTAAAGAAAAATTATCAGAACCTAAAAAATTAGTCATTGATGATTTAGTTGTAACAAATGAAAATAAACCTGTAATTGATAAGTTGACATACATACTAGTTAATAAAAAAAATGACAATGAAGTAATTGAAAAAAATACTAATAAAGGCATGCTTAGTGGACTGGAACTTACTAAGGATGAAGTTTATACATTATCTTTAAATGATAATGAGAAATATCAAATGGAAGATATTGATGTAGTAGCAAAAGAAGAGGATGGATTCTCTGTATTATACAATGTAAAAACTAACGAAATAATACAAAATTTAGAAGTAAAAAAAATAGAAAAAGAAGAAACACCTGAGGATGATGTAGTTACATTGGATGGTATTACTGCAAAAGTGACTAATAGTTCAGGTAAGCCAATTAGTAATGTTCCATTTAGATTGTTTGAGTATGATGGTATTATTCCAAATATTGTAAAACAAGAAAAAACTGGTGAAGATGGTACATTAACATTTACTGCTAATAAACTTAAACCTAATAAAAAATATGAACTAAGAATTGAAAAAAGAGACTCAGCATTTAATAGAGAGAATGTTATATTTACAACTGATAAAGATGGAGAAATTGTAAGTATTGATAATAAAGCAGTTACCGAAGAAACTACCGGAGTAATTGACTTTAAAGAAGAAAGAAAAAATGATAATGAAATTAAAACTGTTAAATCGTACTATAAAGTAGTAGATGAAAATGGAAATCCTGTTGAGAATGTTGAGTTATCTGTTAATGGTATTAGAACGAAAATTACAACATTGAAAAATGCTAGATCTAATAAAAATGGTATTGTAGAGTTGGATTTAGAAACTAAAGTGAATGGTGTAGATTACATAGTAAATGTATCAAAAAATGATCAATTCAACTGGGAATTCAGACCGGATTCAGTGAATTTAAATGTTTCTGAAGAAGGAAAAATTTCTTACAATGATTTGAATAAAGATTATACATTAGAAGATTATAATGGTACTAAGATTCCAGTATTTGTGGTGAAAAAAATAGATTTAAATTATTTGAAAACAGATTTAAAAGAAAAAATCAAAGAAGCGGAAGCAGAATTAGAAAAATCACCTAATAAAGAATTAAAAGATATTGTAAATTCAGCTAAAGAAGAACTCGTTAAATCTGAGACTTTACCAATTTATGTAAAAGGGTATATTGGAAACTTGACTACTGTATTAGAAAAAATTAAAAAATCAAAAGCAGATGAGAAACCACTAAAAAAAGGTGTTATTCCTGAAATGTTAGTTAGAAATGGAAAAACTCCTGAATTAAACGAGGTGACAGTTGAGTTTATTAATAAAAATAATCCTAAAGATAAAGTAGTCGCTGTAAGTGAAAATGGTATGTTATCTAATGTTCAGTTAACTGTTGGAGAGGAATATACTATTAAGGTTAAAGGACAAGGAATCGAAGTATTCCCTACTAATCTTATATTAAAAGAGGAAGAGGGAGAATTCATCCCATATAAAGTAGGAACAGATGAATTTTATGATTCTATAGATTTAGATGAATTAAAAAAAGAAGACAAACCAAAAGAGGATTTAAGTAAAATACGTGGTGAACTTGAAAAAGTAGTTAGTAGGGAACTAAGAACAGAAAAAGGATACATCGCTAACGAAGGAAATCAACCAGCAAATAATGCATGGATTTTTGCTAGAACAGAAGCAGAAAAAATACTTAGAAATCCAAATGCTACTAAAGAACAATTGGAAACTGCTATTTCAGACTTAACAGAAAAAACTAATGCAGCTATTATTGGAAGTGAAAAAACAAAAGTTAATAAATTGATTTTAGCTTCTAATAAAGAACATGAAGATAAGTTGAAATTGAGAGCGGAATTAAAAACAGCTAAAACTATTGAAGAAGTTAATGCTATTGCTGAAAAAGTAGGAGGGAAGGTAACACCTCCTAGCGGAAATAATACAGAAACAAAACCGGAAAAACCTGAGGGAAGTAATATAGAACCAACTCCAGAAAAACCAGGAGAAAATAATACAGAAACAGCGCCGGAAAACCCAAAAAGAGAAGATGGTAATATAGTGTCTATTAAAGAAGCAATTGTTCAAAATAAATTGCCAGGTAAAGGTGGATTGTTATTACTTGATGTGGAAGTTAAAAATACAGATGTAAACAAAGTAGGACTTGTTGCATATCGAGATGGAAAAAAAGTAGATAATGTGACGATAGATAAATTTTTAACTGAGTCAACTAATAAAGTAAGTTATACAATTACTGTTCCAAAAAATGAAAGTAATAAAGTAGTTAATTACAAATTTGTAGCTGCTATAGATGGAATAGAAACAGATAAATCAATAGAAAAAATACAAGAAGCATTCGTAGAAGATGCTAGAATAACAAATTATTCGCTAGAAAATGAAGTTCTCCAAGGAGGAGGATTAGGTACTCTAGTTTTAAAAGGGGATAATTTGACCACAAGTAATGTGAAAATAAGAGTATTTAATTCTGATTCAGTGGAAGAGAATAGTTCATTAACAAGTAGTGTTGTTTATGAAAAACGTGGTAATGATCTTATAGCAAAAATAAATTTTCCAGAGAATAACACAAATACATCGAAATCATACAAAGTGAAATTATATCAAAATGGCAAAGAGGTTAATATTACAACATTAGACAAAAGAGACAGAAGAGATAAGCCCACATTTACGGTAGTGGGTAGAAATCAAGATAGTACAAAACCAGTATTATCAAATTTGACAATTACATCATATAGAACTAGTGGAACAGGCGCTGTAAATGATGGAGTAGAGAAAACTGAAACTACAGTAGCATCGAATCAAGTTAGTAAAAAAACTGAGGTTCACTTATATGGAGCTAATTTGAATGAGGTTAAAACAAAAGTTAAAATAGTCGATCAAAATGGAGTAGAGTGGCCTATCGAAGGTGCTGAGAGTGATTTAATTAAGATGGTTTTAGCAGGTAAAAGCGGTGTGAATAATGGTATCCTTGGAAATGGAACATTCCAAATTGCTGAAATAATATTACCAGGTAATTTAAAAGAAAACATGACGTTTACTTATACATTTGCGGTGGATGGGGTTAATTTTGACACCTCTCATCAAGTTCGAGCTATTGTAGAAAAAACTGGTGGACAGGTAGTACCAGAGGTAAAAAATATAACATTTAAATATCAAGATGAAGCAGGTAAGAAGATTGCAGAAGACAAGATTTTAAAAGTATATGATCACTTTCCAGTTTCAGTTGGGAAAGCCGATTTAGTAGGATATACACTTGCTAAAGTAAAAGATAATAGTGCTTTAAATAGCCGTATTGGGGATAAAACAGAAGTAACATATGTGTATAAAAATTCTGAAGGAAATTATACAGTAGTAGAAAAACCAAAAGTTGAGTCTCCAAATAATGGTATACAGCCAGCAGTAAGTGAAGATATTGAAAGACTAAAAACTAAACTACAAGAATTAGTTGCTAATGATTTAAGAATAGAGACTAATTATAAAATGAATGGTACAGCTCAAGAGAAAGCATGGCTTAAATCGAAAGAAAATGCTGAAAAAACATTAGCTAAAGTTGATGTTGATAAAAATGAATTAGAACTTAGAATTAAAAAGCTAGCTAGTGCTATAGATATTTTAAAAGATGAAAATTCTAAAAATAATAGTGTTGTAGAAAATACAACTCCAAGTAATAATTCAGTAACGGGAAGTGAAGAATTGGAGAAAGTTAGAAGTGAAGCGAAAAGCAAAGTACTAAATTCTGAGTTTATTCAAGATAAAACAAAATATTTCAAGAGAATCAAAGAAGCAACAACTGTTGAAGTATTAAAAGTACTTATCTCAGAAATAGAGAAACTAAATAGCAATGAGGGTATAGAATCTAAACCTGAAGAGAATATATCAGAAACTACCGAACAACTTAAAACGAAGTTACAAACATTGGTAGATAATAATTTAATAAAAACTGAAAAGTATACTCAAGCAACTCCAGAATTGCAAACTGAGTATAGGAAAGCAAGAGCTTTTGCTAGAAAATTGTTGAATGAAGATACTTCTAAAGAAAAATTACAAGAGCAAATAAAAGTCTTAGAAACTGTTATTAAAAAAATCACAGGATAATAAAAATCATCGACTGAAACAATCAAATTTCAGTCGATATTTTTTATATATTAATAAGTCTTAGTATTTTATCATAATATGAGTAGTTATTTTCTAAGATATTTTTTTCTTCTTTTACAAGTTCAGGTTCATCGGTAATAATACCATCTGCAGAGCTTTGTAAGTATCTAGTAATTAAAGCTGGATCATTTATTGTCCAGACAAAAACTTTTTTGTTTTGTTTTTTAGCTTGTTCTACTAGACGATCTCTGTATGAGAAGTCTTCTATTACGAAAAAATCGACATTAGTTTGGTGAAAGTTTCCAAATTGAAGAGGGATTACATAACCAGTTTCTAAATTTGGTTCCTTTGTTTCAAGTTCTTCCATAACTTTAGAATTAAGTGACATGAATTTATAATTTTCAAGTTTTAATCTTTTTATTTCTTCAATAAGAATGTCGATGTAGTTACTTGGTTCACCACCATGAGGTTTTAGTTCTATTACTAAATTCATATTTAAATCCTTAGCTTTATTTACAAATTCTTCTAAAGAAGGTATTTTACTAGTATGGTCTCCTTGTTTTATTTGTAGACCAACAACCTCATCGAAGTTCATATCTTGAACTCGTTTATTAATACCTGCAAGTCTTTTAAGGTTATAGTCATGTATTACAATGAATTTATTGTCTTTAGTTAGCAATATATCTAATTCTACGTAATTAGCTCCGACTTCAGCCGCACCTTCAAGAGCTTCGATAGAATTTTCTACTCCCTTTGCGACATATCCTCTATGAGCAATAGTTTCAATATTTTTGTTGACTCCATTTCCATAAATATTAAAACCATTAATAATAGCTGCAATAACAATTATTATAGTAGTAAAGGTTGCTACTAATCTAGATTTTTTCTTATTTTCATTAAGATTATTAACTAGTTCTTCTGATATTTCGTTTTGATCTATTAGCACAGTAACTAATGAAGTAATAACAGTTATTTTTGAGAGTACCCCTATAAAGAAGATAATTGCACTTATTGCTGAGAAAAATAAGGTTTGAACTATAGGATTACTACCATCCTTATCAACATAAATACATAAGAAGGTGATAACACCGATTAAAATTACTGCAATAATGATGTATATTGTTTCAAATAATATAATAGTGATTACAAGTTTTCTTTTACCGGTTTTTGTAAGTTCCCAGCTCCTTTTAATACTATCGAGTATATTCTCATCTCCAACAGCTGTAAGAGGAAGTGTGAAAATTAATCTAAGATTTAGATAAGCAAAAACTATCATAATTGTTCCCCAAATAATAAGTCCACTATTGGTTTTCATTATTTCACCGCTTATAAACTTAGGAATAAATAAGTTTTTAGCTAAAACAGATTTTACCCCTAGATTAACAGTAGGGATAGTAATTATGAAATAAATTATAAAAAATAGAGTTTGATATCCTGCCAAATTTTTTGTTTTATTCCATGCATTTTTTAAAATCTTTCGATATGAATATTTCTTATCTGTTAGTTGTCCGTATATCGTAAATGTCAGTATAGAAAATTCTATAAACATAAAAAATGCAACGATAAGTATTAAAAGATTAAGAATTATAAAACTATAGGGGTTAGTTAATATATGAAGAATATTATTCTTGTCAAGATGTTCTTCACCAGCGAGGGTAAGTGCTAGTTGAAAAACTCTAGCGATTAACCATAAACCACATACAAGAATTAGTTGAATTATAGCAGCTATTGAAATGTATGTGAATTTATATCGATTAATGTTTGTAAAAACACTAGTAAATAGATTTTTAATTGAAAAATCCATATAAGCCTCCTATTTTATAGTTATTAGATTATAACAAAAATAATACTTTGAAGCAAGGAAGCTACTATTTATAAAAAATATGGTAACGTTACTTTTTCCTCTTGACAATTTGATATTAAGAGGTGTACAATAAAAAGTAACGTTACCATTAAATTCTGGTGAATGTTAAAAGTCGTTATATAAAATTAAAAAATAAAAAAGGAGAAAGAACTATGGACTTAAAAAAAGTTATAAAAGAAGTTGTTGAACATAGTGGTGGTCAAGAAAACTTACGCTCTGTTGTTCACTGTGCAACTCGTCTTCGTTTAGAATTAAACGATGAAAAAAAATATAATAAAGAAAAATTAGAAGATATCGAAGGTGTTAAAGGTGTATTCTTTAACAATGGTCAACTTCAACTAATCTTCGGAAGTGGTCTTGTTCAACAAGTTTACGCAGCATATAATGAAGTATTCAAAGGTGCTGCTTCAAATAGTGAAGAAGATTCAAGTGAAACTGTTAAAAAAACAAAAGGAAATCCACTTCAACGTTTTGTAAAAATGTTAAGTGATATTTTCGTTCCAATCATTCCAGCAATCGTAGCTGGTGGTCTTTTAATGGGTATCAATAACGTATTAACAGCTAAAGATTTATTCTACACTGGTAAATCAGTTATTGAAGCTAACCCAGGTATCGCAGGACTTGCAGACATGGTTAACGTATTTGCAAATGCGCCGTTCGTATTCTTACCTGTATTAATTGGATTCTCTGCTACTAAACGTTTTGGTGGGAATCCATATTTAGGAGCTGCTCTTGCGATGTTAATGGTTCACCCAGATGTAATGAACTTCTATACATTTGGTAAATTAGATCCATCTACAAACCAACTTCTTGCGCCAGCTTTAGATATCGTTAACCAAAGTGGTCAAGCTGTAGAAGGTCTTCAAAGAGTTACAACTCTTGGGTACTGGGATGTATTCGGATTTAAGATCGCTAAAGTAGGATATCAAGGAACTGTATTACCAATTCTTGCAGCTGCTTGGTTATTAGCGACAATCGAAAAATTCTTACGTCGTGTAACTCCATCATGGTTAGATAACTTAACTACACCATTAGTTTCATTATTCGTAACTGGATTTGTAACATTCGCATGGATGGGACCTGTACTTCGTGAAGCTGGTACTTTACTTGGTCAAGGATTACAATGGTTATACATGCAAGGTGGATTCGTAGGAGCAGGTATTTTCGGTTTATTCTACGCACCAATCGTAATCACAGGATTACACCAAAGTTTCTCAGCTATCGAAACTCAATTACTAGCTGCAACAGGATTAACATTTATATTCCCAATCGCATCTATGTCTAACGTAGCACAAGGTGCAGCGGTTCTTGCGGTATTAGTATTCTCTAAAAACACAAAAATGAAATCAATCTCATCAGCATCTGGTATTTCTGCTTTACTAGGTATTACAGAGCCAGCTATGTTCGGGGTTAACTTAAGACTAAGATATCCATTCTACGGAGCTATTGCAGGAAGTGCGGTAGGAAGTGCATGGATTGGATTAAACAAAGTATTTGCATCTGCATTAGGTGCGGCTGGTCTTCCAGGATTCTTATCAATTCCTGCAAATCACTGGTCAACATTTGGTATTGGTTTAGCATTATCATTCATCGTTTCATTCTCAGTAACAGCATACTTCTTCAAAACTAAGAAGGAACTTGTAAATGCTAGCTAATAACTGGAAACAAAATCTTCATTTAGAACCTACTAAAGGTTGGCTAAACGATCCGAATGGATTAGCTTACTTTAAAGGTAAATATCATATTTTTCACCAATATTCTTATGAAGTAGAAGGTGGATTAAAACTATGGTATTACTATACTAGTAGTGATCTAAAAAATTATGAAGATCGTGGCGTATTCCTAACACCAACTATTGAAGAAGAAACGCATGGTGTATATTCAGGAAGTGCCAATATAGAAGATGGAAAGCTAGTCTTCTACTACACAGGGAATGTGAAATATAAAGGAGATTATGACTACGTTCATGAAGGACGTGGTCATAATACCATATCTTTTGAAACGGAAGATGGAATTAATTTTACTGAGAAAAAATGTTTATTAACAACAGACGATTATCCTAATATGTCAAATCATGTTAGGGATCCAAAAATTTTTGAAAAAAACGGAAAAAAATATCTAGTGCTAGGTGCTAGAGATAGTAATGATTATGGATGTTTATTAGTATATGATAAAGATACTCTTAAACCGTATAAAACTATTTATTCAGAAAAAAATCTAGGATTTATGTGGGAATGTCCTGATTATTTTGAAGTAGATGGAAAAGAAATATTTATGTTCTCACCTCAAGGTATTACAAGAATGTACCCATATTATGAAAATGTGTATCAAATTGGATATTCTGTAGTTGAAGATGGAATTGAGAATGTTGATAAACTTGATAACTTCACATTATTAGATTATGGACATGATTTTTATGCAGCACAAACATTCTTAGATGAAGATGATAACCGTGTTTTAATAGGTTGGATGTATGTACCAGATAGTAGCTATACAAATCCGACTGTGAAGTTTGGTTATCAAAACTGTTTAACTGTACCTCGTGTAGTAAATTTCAAGGATGGTAAAGTTAGACAAACGTTACACAAATCGGTGAAAGATTTATTAGGTAACGATATTAAAACTAATGACTTTAACAAAAATACATGGTATTATAAACAAGAACATGGCGATAAATTTGAAATTAGCGTAGCTGATTTTAAAGTAAGCTATGATAATAAAGAATTGAAAGTATCTTTTGGAACTAGTGGTTATGGAAGAGATGATAGAAAATATAAACTGGATTTAGAAAATGTGGAAATAGTATTTGATAGTTCATCTATAGAATTATTCGCAAACGATGGATCTTTTGCACTTTCAACAAGATTCTACCCAGAAAATCATAATGTTAATATTTTAGCCACTGATTATTTAGCAAAAGAACTTGGAACAATTGAAATTAGAGAGGAGAACTAAAATGGCAGTTTTATGTATAGGAGAAATGCTAATTGACTTTATTGGTGAAGGTGTAGGAACAATCGATAAAGTAAAATCATTTAAAAAAGAGGCTGGAGGTTGTGTAGCTAACGTTGCGTGTGTTGCGCAAAAACTAGGACATAAGAGTTATTTATTAACATCACTTGGACAAGATGGTTTTGGTGATTTTCTAGAAAATACTTTAAAAAATGAAAATGTAGACTGTAGATATGTAAGCCGTAAAGCTGATAGTTTTACACCATTAGCATTTGTTTCTTTAGATGAAACTGGAGACCGTTCATTTAGTTTTTACTTTAAAGGTTCATCAACATTAAGAATTAGTAAAGAAGATGTTGAAAAAGTTGATTTATCGGAAATTGAAGCAATTCACTTCGCAAGTATTGCTATACAAGAAGAATCAAAAGATAGCCATCACCTATTACTAAAAAAAGCTAAAGAAGCTGGCGTGCTAATTTCTTTTGATGTTAACTTACGATTCAATCTTTGGGATGATCATAGAGTATATCTTGAAACTATTAAAGAATTTTTACCTTATGTTGATGTTATCAAAGTTGCTGATAATGAATTAGAATTCTTAACTGGAACTACTAATATCGAAGAAGCTTTGAAAAAAGACTTTAGCCACATGAAAGTTGTTCTTTATACTAAAGGAGAACATGGAGCAGAAGTTTATTATGAAAATCACAAAGTAGTAACTGAAATACCTAACATAAAAGCTGTTGATACAACGGGGGCAGGGGATGCTTTCGCTGGTTCATTCTTATCGAAACTATTAAATCATGAAAATCTTAATAACATTTCAGAAGAAGAATTAGCACAAATGGCAAAATTTTCGACAAACTACGCTAGTTTAACAACTACAAAAACGGGTGCAATTTCAAGTTACTTAACTGAAGAAGAATATAATAGTCTAATATAATTTTTAAAAAATAAGTCCTAATTAGGGCTTATTTTTTTCAGGCTGTTGACAAATGCAGAAACTGCATGAGTCAGCAGCCTATTTTAATGAGAAAAAGTGCTGAAAATGTTATAATATAAGTATATAGAGGGGGTTTTTAGTATGTTTAATAAAAAAGAAAATATCAAAGATGAAATAATATTAATGACGTTATCAGAACTAGTTCCTACAAATCACTTTTTAAGAAAAGTAGCCGAAGCAATTGATTTTAAATTTATTTATGATTTGACAGAAGAATACTATAGCCACACATCAGGTAGAAATTGTTTAGACCCTGTAGTATTATTCAAATTAGTGTTTTTAAAAGATTTCTATGGAATAAAATCAATGAGAGAAACAATAAAAAGAATAGAAACAGATGCTGCATTTAGATGGTTTTTAGGGATACCATTTTCTAAACCAGTTCCACACTACTCTACATTTTCACAAAACTATATTCGACGTTTCCAAGGAACTGATGTGTTCGAACAAATATTTATTAATATAGTAAATCAAGCAATAGAAAAGAAACTAGTAGGTGGTAATGAGTTTTTTACTGATTCAACACATATTAAAGCCAACGCAAATAAAAAGAAATTCAAAGTTGAAGTAACTACAAAAATAAAAAAAAGAAAATTAGATTTAGAAAAAGAAATAAATGAAGAGAGAAACAAAAAAGGAAAAAAGCCTTTTGAGTACAAAGAGGAACAAGTTGTAAAAAAGCAGAAAATTAACACTACCGATCCGGATAGTGGATATTATCACAGAGACCATAAAGAAGAAGGTTTTATGTATTTAGACCATAGAACTGTCGATGGGAAAAACAATATAATTATAGATTGCCATATAACTCCAGGTAATACTCATGATAGCGGTCCGTATATAGATAGACTAAATCAGATAGAAAAAACCTTTGGATTAATACCAGGTAAAGTTGCGTTAGATAGCGGATATTATTCTCTAGACATACTAAAACAGTTAGATAAAAAAAATATATTTTCAGTAATAGGATATAGAAGATTCTCAAGATCAAAAGATAACAAATATTTTAAATACTTACAAGAAAAAGATATATATGTGGATAAACGAACAGGAGAAATATTTAGATACAGAAACATTGATAGAAATGGATATAAACAATATAAGAGTGATGATAAAAACGAAAAGAAAATAATAAGACGCCATATAAATGCGGATTATTATGATGAAGCTAGGTTAAGACGTATATCAAAAGAAGGAAAACTATTGTATAAGAGAAGAAAAGAAACAATAGAACGTAGCTTTGCGGATTCTAAACAAAATCACGGATACAGGTATGCACGATATAGAGGAAAAGCCAAAGTACAGTCGTACGCTTGGCTGTCTTGTTGCGTCCAAAATATGAAAACAATCGCATTAAGAGAGGTATAAACCCTCTTAATACTACTAAATACTACTGGATTTTTGCCTTAAGGCTTATTTTTTTTGAAAAAAAATACCATAACATCAATACTAGCTTGATATTTCGGTATTTTTGTCAACAATCTAAGTGTCTGAAAATATATTTTCAGACACTTTTTATGCTAATTTTTATTTAACGAAAAAATATATGATAAACCGTTTGTTATGACTCCAAATGCTAATATTTTAGCTATAGTTGCAAATCCTACAATAGGATTTAATAACATAATAAAAGAATAAATGATACCTAAAACTGCTAGAGCTATCTGTATCATATACCATTTTTGGTCCCTGTTTCTAAGTAGGCTTTGAAGGTGAAATATTGACATACTTAAAAAACTAAAAATAAATATCCATAAAATAACTATTAATGAAACAAATGGTACTAAGAACATACTTAGTCCAATTGCAAGGGATACTAATATATTTCCCCAAGGAATAGGTTTTACCTTTTTATATAAGCTATAAATTAAGAGTGCACTGGCAGCTGATAATTGTGTTATCCCAAATGCAATTGAATATGTAGCAATTGTATCTAAAGGATGATTCCATAAGAATAATCCGAAGATTAAGTAAAAAACACCAACGATAATATTTAGTATTTTCATTTTGACTCCTTCCTAAATTTAGTATATGCTCATTGTAGCATAAAAGTTAAATTATTGCAATATCAACTCTTTATATAAAATCATAGGTCTTGTCTAGCAGATAGACGATAGCATGATCGGAGCCATGCGGTCATCGCCGGTCATCTGCGGTCAGACAAGACCTGTTTTTAGTAGTCAAAATGGTTGTAAGATGCTACAATAGGGCTATTAACATATCAAAGAGAATGGTCACGGTTAAGAAAATTGACGTTGTATTTTTTAATTTTCGAGTCAAAAAATAACTATGCCCCCCCAA
>NZ_JAPWCA010000026.1:0-21921 GCF_041433725.1 Gemella sp. 27098_8_155 | reverse complement strand
AAAGCGGAAGAGCCAGCAATGCCAGCACCAAAAGCAGAGGAACCAGCAGTACCAGCACCGAAAGCAGAGGAACCAGTAGCACCAGCACCGAAAGCAGAGGAACCAGCGACACCAGCACCAAAAGCGGAAGAGCCAGCAACACCAGCACCAAAAGCAGAGGAACCAGTGGCGCCAGCACCGAAAGCAGAGGAACCAGCGACACCAGCACCAAAAGCGGAAGAACCAGCTGCAACACCAAAAGAAGATACTCCGTCTGAAGAAGTAGCACCTAAAGATGAAAAACTTGAGGAAGCAAAAAAAGATGGAAAAGATGTTATTGAAAAAATTGCTGCTTCAAAACTTAGTGAAATTGAAAAAGTTAAAGATGAAGCAGAAAAAGCTAAGTTAGAAGCTAAATTAAAAGAATTAAAAGAAGCAGGATTAGAAGCGATAAATAATGCTAAAAATCACGATGCAGCAGTAGATGCTACGGATGAATATCAAACTAAAATTGATGAAATTAATGTTCCGGGTGAAGAATTACCAGCACCAAATTATAACAAAGATAATTTAACAAATGGCCGTAATGAAGGTACTACTATTGACAATGGAAGTACAGCAATAGGTCATGGGTCAGGTGAAGCTACATCAACAACTCCGACACAGCCTGCCACTGAAGAAAGACCAACTTCACCAGTAACTCCAACACAACCTGCTTCAACTTCAGTGGGAACTTCTAGTTTCAGAAATGCTCCTGAAGTTCAAGTTAGAGCAAGAAGAGTAGGACGTGCGGCAAATCAACCAGACGGTACGGTAAACATAAGTTATAATTATGCCGGAATGCCAGATATTAATGGATTTTTATCTGATCCAGGAGAAAATAATACAGTAGCTATTTCAAATTCAGCAACTGAAGATGAAGTGAAAGAATTAGTTAAAGCAAAAATTCAAGCTAAGGCTCAAGAATTAGCTAAACATGGATATAAAGTAAAAGAAGAAATAGTATTTGAGCAGGATACTAGTGTGAAGAACTTTAATTATGTGGTTACTTTCACTAAAGAGAAAACAGGAACTTCTAGTTTCAGAAATGCTCCTGAAGTTCAAGTTAGGACTAAAAAAGTTGTAAAAAGAGATTTATCTAATAAAACTAAAAAAATAAACATCTATTATAATCTAACAGCTCTTAAAGATATTGCGGGAGCATTAGGAGAATTAGGGGGAGAGAATATGCTTACTTTCCCAGGAAATACACCTAAAGAAGAGTTAAAACGAGCTATCGAAGAAAAAACAAAAGCTCAAATTGAAAAATTGAAAAAACAAGGTTTTAAAGTTGTTTCAACTACCGACTTAGATCAAATCGTTGAAGGTGGAGATAGCTATGATTATGTTGTAGAATTCACAAAAGAATCTAAATCTGCATCAGCTAATAATACAGGTTTTAGAAAAGCGCCTACAACACAAAGAAGGGCAAAAAGATCAACAGAAGCACAAGAAAATGTAAATGTTAATATTTACTTTAACTTAAAAACTTTACCAGGAATAGCTGGAGCATTAGATGTAGATGGAGATACTACTATACAACTTCCAAAAGATGCTAGTAAAGAACAAGTAAAAGAAGCTATAAAAGATAAAATTGCGAAAGTTGAAAATCGTGGCTATAAAGTTAGTGATTTTTACTTCGGAGCAAAAATGGAACATGGTTATGATTTCGTTGTAGAATTTAAAAAATAACCTAAAATAAAACTGACCTCAGAGTTTAGATAATAATCTAACTTGAGGTCAGCTTTTTTATTTTATTCTTCTTCAGTTTCACGAGGGAAAATCATGGATTCACTGAAGTTTAAGTTGCGAAGAGCGGTGTAAGAATCTTCTAGAGAAATATAGTTTAACTTTCTCATCGTTAATATTCTATATTTTAAAAGTCGAACTAACTCCATTTGAAGTTCTTTAAGTTCTTCTTCGAAATCGATGTCTTCTAAAAATACTTCAAATAAAGTGAATGAGTAGTATCTATATACATCTTTAACGAATTCTGCAGTATTTTGATCTGAACACTTTTCATCAATAACCTTATAGGCTGTCTCAAGAAGTACTTTTCTTACTGTAGGCGAGCAATCAATGATAGCCTGAATTTGGCTAGAAGAAGCTTCAGCTTTTTGTTTAATTTCATCTAATTTATTGACGAAGTTTACTTTTCTTCTTTTTGGTATTTTTTCTTTAAGTTTCTCATAAAATTCTGGAGTTAGATCTTTAGCCACAAAATGACGAGTTAAACGACGTTTTAGATTGGATTCTTTTACATATATTCTTAAATTAAGTAATAGGTTTTTTGGTATCGAATATGTGAATAATAAAGATTTTCTAAGTTGCATAAGTTTAGAAATTTCCAGGATTTGCTCAATGTTAGGATTGTCCTTAAGTATTTCAGGGAGAACTTTGTTTTGTGCTTTCATTATTTTTTTGTGTAGTGATAGTGGTTCGTTTGTATTTTTAAATCTTCCAGTTTGCATGTTTCTGAAATATGTTTTTAATTCGTGTAAACTTTTTATTTCAATAGCATAAGCAACTTTTTCTTCAATAGATTTCTTAGAAATATCACGTTCTTTTAGTTCCTCAAGTGTGCCTTCTAAGATTTTTTCACGAAGAGAGTATTGAGTATATTCTTTCTCTTCATCTTCGTTCTTAACAACAAGAGGAAGGGCGATTGTACCGATAATAATACTTAGTAAAACGACGTTACTCGCAATGAATAGGATGGTATTTCTAAGAGGGAAGTTATCCCCAGTAGCAGTTACAACCGGAATCATAAGTGCTGTAGCAAGTGTTACTGTACCGTGAATACCACACAAACTAGTAATTAAAGAGTAGTTAAATCTAGAATAGTTACCTTTGTCAAATTTTCTATTTAGTATTATTTTCGCTGTTTTTCTAGCAGTCGTAAAATGATGAGGTTGGAATGATATGTAGTTGAAATATACAAAGGTCAATCTAACTATCATTAGACCTAAAACAATAACTAATGAAATTATGAATCCATATACAATATCAATCTCCCTATTATTAAACACAGTATGATATATCTCAGGGAGTAAATATCCTAAAAAGGTAAATACAAAACCATTTAGTACATAACTTGCTATTTGTTGAGTACTGTCTATAGTTACTGCAGCATCACTACTTACAACAGTAAGTAAGTGATGCTTTCTTTGGTAGTTGTATACTAGAGCTGTAATTACTACAGCTACGATACCAGAGACACCAATATGTTCCGCAAGATAGAATACTATAACTGGTGTTATTAATTGAAAAATAACTAAAATATTAAATTCGTCAGCAAATTTTGTTGAGAATATAAACTTAATATAAGAAAAAGCTATCCCAATAATAAGTCCAAAGATCGCTCCCCCTCCTGCAACTACTAAAAATTTATAACTAGCATTCGTGACAGAAAATGTGTTAGTAAGAACTGCTGCTAGAGCTATATTAAATGATACAAGACCAGAAGCATCATTTAGAAGCGATTCCCCTTCTAATATAGCCATAAGTCCTTTAGGTAGTTTCATTCCTTTAGTTATTGATTTAACAGCCACAGCATCTGTAGGTGACAGGACAGCAGCTAAAACAAAACATGCTGCCCAAGGAATCATTGGAAGCAATAAATGAATTATGCTACCGACAACAATTACCGTCACAAGAACTAAAAATATTGCCATATATATAATTGGACGTTTGTATAGCCAGATATTCTTTAAGGACGAGTTGAAACCGTCAGTAAATAATAGGGGAGCGATAACTAACATCATAAACATTTCTGATTCAAACTCAAAATGGAGTGGAAGATTAGGGATAAAAGTTACCGCAGCACCAAGAATTATTTGGAATAAAGCTGCTGGAATACGAGGAATAATATTGTTAAGAAAAGAACCAAGAATAACAATAACTATTAGTATTCCAAGAGTAGTTAGTATTTCCATAGAAAACTCCTTTGTAATTATTTTATTATTTATTTGTACCAATATATTTTACAATTATTTAATATTAAAATCAATGATTATACAATCTGAAAGAAATTAATAATGAATATTGTAAAACAATAATTTTAATAGTTTTAGAAGATGTGTTATTTGTTATTTTTTAGAAATGAAATTATCGTCATGTCTAAATATTAATACTTAGACATAGCGATTGATTTAATTTTTTCATATATTGTTAGTAAAGTTACCAACTAATTACTTTTCCATCTTCTATTTTAATATCAGCATCATAAAGTTTGTTTAGAAGCTCTTCATCAAAGAAGTTCTCAGCTTTATCATTCTTTATAACTTTCCCATCAAGAAGAGCAATAATGTTATCACTGTATGCTAGTGCTTGATTTATATCATGTAGTACCATGATAATAGTAATTCCTAAAGATTTATTAAGATCTCTAACAAGTTGCATTATAGATTTTTGATATTTTATATCAAGGAAGGTAGTAGGTTCGTCTAATATAATAATATCAGTACTTTGCGCTAACGCCATTGCGATGTAAACACGTTGAAGTTGACCACCTGATAACTCATCTACACGTTTATCTCTATAGGCTTTTAAATTAGTTTTTTCAAGAGCAAATTCAATTTTTTCAACATCACTAGCGTTAGGTTTATAAAAGAAAATATTTTGATAAGGAAGACGAGCGAAACTAACCATATCATAAACAGTAATTTCTCTTGGAGTTTCATTCTTTTGATAAACAATCGCAAGAATACTCGCAAGTTCTTTTAATGAATATGAATTTAATTCTTTACCTTCGAGTTTGATACTTCCAGAATTATAGTTTAAATTTTTGGCTAATATTTTTATAAGTGTACTCTTACCACATCCATTTTTACCAAGTAGGGTAGTAATTTTACCTTTTTCAATATCTACATTAAGTTTTTCGAAAAGAGTATTTTTATTATTATACTTAAATGTAAGATTATTAATTTCTATTATATTTTCCATTAACTTACTCCTTTCTTAACTAAAATAATAAATGCAGGTCCACCGATAATCATCATTATTAAATCAGCAGGTATTTCGATTGGCGCGAAAATAACACGACCGATTGTATCGAATAATAGTAGAATAAATGCTCCAAGTAAAGCACTAAATGGAATAGTATAGATATGATTTCTACCAATTATAATCTTAGCAATATGAGGTGTAATAAGAGCTAAAAAGACCATAACACCAGCAACAGCTGTAGACACAGAAGCAAGAGCTACCGCAACAAATGAGATTAGCAGGCGAATCATATTAATATTGATTCCCAGTGAACTAATAATATTATCATCTAAGGCGAAGATATTACATAGTTTTGCTAAGAAGAAACTGATAATTAGTAAAATAGGAATCCAACTTAATAATAATGAAACATCATCCCAGTTTTTAGTTCCTAAACCAACAGTCTTGAATGCTGATGAAGTAGTAGAATTTGCTTGGTTTAAGTATTGCATAGAACTCAGTATTCCTGTGAAGAAATAACTTATCGCAATACCTATTAAAATAATTTTAACATTGTTTTTTGTTTTACCGGCTAAGTAATAAATGATTAAGAAACCAAGAACACCACCGATGATAGAAAACACTGATTTAAACAGCAAAAATTGTGGGAATAATCCTAACCCTAAGTATAAAAATAGGTTAGCTCCACTAGAAACCCCTATAATACTAGGATCGACAAGCGGGTTCTTTAATACTGTTTGTAATAATAAACCACTAACACCAAGAGCTGCACCTACTAATATAGTGATGATAATTCTTGGGAAACGAACGTCGATAATTGCATTAACATTGGCGTATTCTCCAGTAAAGATACCAACAGCTAATTGTCCGACGCTAGCTTTTATACTACCACTATTCGCTGCAAAAAATACTGTACTTAATAAAAGTAGAATAAGAACAGAAAAAGTGATTGCTTTTTTGTTGTTAAACATTAAGAACCTCCTTATATAGTTTATATGTTTAGTATATCATATTGTTTTTAAATTGTATTATATAAAAACCAGAGGCAGCAATATGCTACTTCTGGTTTTAAGTATTAGTTACTATAGAAAATACTGTATAGACTTTCTAATCCTTTTTGGTAATCGTATGTAGCTGTCATACCAAACATTGAGCTATCTAAATCGACAACTTTATTATTTTTTACCGCATCGAAGTGAGACCAACTCTTATTGTTTTCAAATTCTTTTTTAAACATTTCATTTACGGTATCAGGCATAGCATGAGCAGTGCGTAAAATAAAGTCTGGTTTATCATTTAAAGCAGTTTCTAAGTTTAGATTTTTAAACTCTTCAGTACCTTTAATGATATTTTCACCACCTGCTAATTTTACAAGGTTACCTACATAAGATTTTTCAGTAGCTGCCATGTAACTTCCAGGTAAGCCCATAAGAACAAGAACTTTTGGTTTCTTCTTATTTGCGATTTTCTCATTGAATTTAGCGAAAAACTCATCATGTTCTTTCTTTAATTCTTTAAATTTTTCTGTTTTACCAAATTCTTTTGCAAGGTCTTCCGTAATAGAATATAGTCCATTAACGCTACGAATATCTACAAATTTATAAGGGATTTTATTTTTCTCGAATCCTTCTTTTATCCAGTCTTGTAAACTATCTGGAGCATATACGATAGAAGGATTAATAGATTTGATAACTTCCATATTTGGATTCATTGGAAGACCGATTTGAACAGTATTGTCATATCTTTTAGGCATACGACCTAATTTTGTAGTAGGGACACCTGCTAATTTAATGTCAAGTACATTTGCGACTTGAGCCAGAGCTACAGAGTCCATTACTACACGTTTTCCATTTTCTTCTTCAGATTTTTTGTCTTTATTTACACCTGTCAAGTCTATCGTTTCATTAAAAGCTTTATCAGCTAGATTAGGATCAGTTCCAGTAGTGTTACCAGCTTTATTTTGTGATGAACAAGCAGTAAGAACTAGAATACTGGCTAATAGTAGTGTAAATAGTAGGGATAGTTTTCTTTTCATGAATTATCTCCTAATTATTTTTTCTTTTTTTAAGAGCGAAGAAAGCTCCGACAGCTATTACAAGAACTCCGATACCTCCGCCAACATAGTAAGGTGTGTAGTTTGTTTCTTTGATAGCTTCCATATCTAAACCATCATTTCCGTTTTTAATAGTATCAGTATTAACTTCTACGAAGTAACGAACAGGACGATTCATAGGTTCTACATACATTTGTACCATAGCTAAGAAGTTTTCATTTGGTACTTCGAATCGATAGTCAACATAGCTATCTTTATATTGTTCAATATTAACTTTTGTTTCAGTAGCTTCTACTTGCTTAAATTCTCCATCTTTTTGAAGAACTTTGATGAAAGGACCTTGTTCTTTACTACGTTGAACCCAGTTCATTAGGTGAATACGGACAGTTGCGTATAATTTACCATCTTTTGTACGTTGAAGCATAGCTTTAGACCAACGTTTTTCACCATTAGATTTTTGATTTTTAAGAGCTTCATTAAGGTCTCCACCTGCGTTAATAGGTGAGATAACTCCTTGTACCATACCTTCACCGATAGCTGTATTTTTAGTACCACCATCAGCTGTAACTCCAGTAAGAGGGTTTAGGTATGAACCTGTGATATCAAGATTATAAAGACCAGGATTTTTTGTTTTTTGATCATCTTTGAAGTAATCTTCTAATTTTTTAGCAACAAAACCTTCAGGTGCTTTATTCTCATCTTTTTTATCTTTGTTATCTTCTTCTTTTTTCTTATCTTCAGCTTTTTTCTCTTTGTCTTTAGAAGAATCTTCAGAACCAGAAACTAGGTTGGCAGCTGACCAGTTAAATTTAATAATAGCGTTTTGTGATGCATCACCACCCATAATTTGGTTCATAGCATCAACAGCAACTCTAACCCCGACTTTGTCAGGTTTAGCTTCACCAAAATTAAAGCTTAGAGTTCCTGGGTATGTACTAGTACCACCATCTAAATTAGTATCGTTATAAGTACTAGTTACAGAAGCAGCAGTAAGACTACCAGAAAAAATTGGAGATGAGTAGATGCTAAGTGATAATAAGTGACCGTGCATATTACTGAAATCCATTGGAGTGAATTGTACAGAGATAGTAGAGGTATTATTATCATGAACGTTTACAGTAGCATGTGTAGCTAGTGCATTGTTCCCCATAGAAAGACGACCACTATTTTCAGCGTGCCATAGTTCCACAGGAACGCTATATACTCTGTCAGCAGCATGTACATTTTTAACGAAAGGAACATTACTAGATGTAACTATAAACGTTAATGTAGCGATAACTATCGTTAACAGTTTTAAAACTCGTTTCATTATAAAAACTCACTTTCTTTTTTATTATTTAATTTTTAATAAGAAAGGCGGGAAGTTTTCCCGCCTTACGGACTCGATAATAGTAAGCTAAATTAGCGGGGTATTATCTTAATATTTATTTTTGTTTTCTTCTTCCAACAAGAACTGCACTGATTAAAGTAAGAGCTCCTGCAAGAATTGATGAAGATGTTTCTAAACCAGTGTTAGAAAGTCTACCATTGTTTAGACGACCACCTCTTGGAGTTAGTGCACGATTACCATTAGCACTTGATCCTGGTTGTCCACCGTCAACAAATGCAGTACCTTGTCTTTCACTAGCATTAGACCAATCTAGGCTAAGGATAGCATCTTTTTTACCAGCACCTGGCATAATGCTTTCCATTGTTGGAACGAATACAGAAACAGGAATGTTAGTTAATTGCTCACCAGAAGTGAAATGAACTTGTACTTGGTTCATAGCACCTCCTGTACTTGTAACAGGATATTCAGTACCATTAACCCAGAAACGAGTAATACCATCTGTAAGAGTTCCCACTTTAATATCATGGAAGCGAACGATATAGTGATATGTAGCTCCATCTTTATAAACAGTAATACCGTCTAGTGCAGCATTCCCCATAGAAGCACGTCCTGCTTCATAGGCATTTAATAGTGTTGCAGATACATTATCGAAGTATGTAACTGTTTTTTCTTCACCTTGACCTTGAGCTTGGTCTTGTGCTGGAAGGTTAGGGTTAGCTACTGGTTTGATTGGTGAAGTTGGAGTTGCTTTTTCCGCTGGAGTTTTACCAGGTTTTGTATTAGTTGATTCTGTTGGTTTATTAGAAGGTTGAACATTTTTTTGTTTTTCAGGTTTTGGAACAGGCTTAGTCTCCGCAGGTTTAGCTGGTGTTGGTTGACTAGGAGTAGTCGGATTAGTAGAAGATTCCGCAGGTTTAGTTTCAGCTGCTTTTGGAGCAAGTTTTTCTTCTAATCCATCTGTTTTGATTTGAAGAAATGCACTTTGTTTACCTTGTCCAGGCATTATTTTATCCATAATATTAACGAATACTTCTACAGGAATACGACTTTCTAAAGTTGATAAAGTAAATTCTGCTTCTTTTGGATTTAATGCACCTGGATAGTTAACGTCATTTAGAGTTACTTCAGATCCATTAACCCAAAAACGTCCAATTCCATCGTTTTGTCCATTGAAAGTAATATTTTGCCAAATAACTTTATATTTATAACCATTATTTACTTTTTGGACAGTAGTTTTAACCAATGCAGCATTCCCCATTGAAGGTCTATTTTCGTAAGCATGCATTAGTACACTTTCTACTTCTACTTCTGGATTTTGAGTATCAGCTGCTAATAAAACTTTGTTATTGTTTTGTGCAGTTGTTGAATAATCTACGACAGCAAGAGTAGAGATAATTGTTGCTGCTGATAGAACTTTTAATAATTTATTAGTTTTCATGTTTTATTTATCCTCCTTAATTTCTTTATACATGACTTTATACAAAGGGATAAATTATCCCTTTGTATAATAATTTTGTTTATTTTATTTGTTAGATTTTCTACGTAGTACTAGGGCAGAAAGTAATAGTAGTGCACCTAAACCAGCAGTAGCTGTTGTAGAAAGTCCTGTTTTAGCAAGTGATGCTTTTGAATTTTGTTCTACATTTTGAGGAGTAGGTGTGTTATTAGTTTTAACAACATCTAGTTTATTTTCGTTATCTTCAACTTTGTTGTTTTCTTGGCCAAAAATGTTAGCAGTATCTTTTTTATCTTCACTACTTGTAGCTTTATTTTCATTGTTTAAAGCTTTATCTTGAGAAGTTTGTTTTTCTGATTGAGCTGATGCTTTATCAGGATTTACTTCAGAAGATTTTGGAGTTTCTGTGCTTGATGAAGTATTTTCATTTGTAGAAGTACTAGAAGTATCTGATGCTGAAGGTTTTTCAGTGTTAGATAGTTTTTCTTTTACGATTGTGTAAGGACTGAAGTGATTTGTAAAGAATGTAAGTTTTCCATTTTCATAATTATAAGCACTTGGAACTTTTTCTAATTTATCACCATTTACATAGTAAACTTCTAATTTTTCGTTTTTATTTGCTACTACAGCTACAGTAACTGCACGTGTTTCACCTTGTTTGTTGATTGTGTTACCTTTAGAATCAGCAAAGTGAAGGTCAATTGTTTTAACAACACTTAGATTTTCATCAGCTTTTTTAACAAGGTCTTCCACTTTAGCTACAGTTTCTTTGTCAGCTTTTTCTACAACTAAGTTAGCAGCTTTTATAGCAGTATTATCAAATGTTACTGTAACTTCTTCAGAAGAACCATTTTCTACCACTTTAGCTACTAGAGTATCTTTAAGAGATGCAGTTTTTACAATTGCTTCTAATTGTTTAGCTTCTTCTTTACTTAGAGACTTATCATTAGTAATGTCTTTTACAGCTTCTTTTTTAAGTTCTTCTAATTTTGCTTTTTCTTTTTCAAGTCTTTCTTTTACAGCTTGAGCTTTAGCAGCAGCTTCTTTGTCTAATCTTTCTTTTTCAAGACGGGCAGCTTCAACTTTTTCTTTTTCAAGTCTTTCTTTTTCGGCTTGAGCTTTAGCAGCAGCTTCTTTGTCTAATCTTTCTTTTTCAAGATGATCAGCTTCAGCTTTTTGAGCTTTTTCTTTTTCAAGTTTTTCTTTTTCAGCTTGAGCTTTAGCTGCAGCTTCTTTGTCTAATCTTTCTTTTTCAAGACGATCAGCCTCAGCTTTTTGAGCTTTTTCTTTTTCAAGTCTTTCTTTTTCAGCTTGAGCTTTAGCAGCAGCTTCTTTGTCTAATCTTTCTTTTTCAAGACGATCAGCTTCAGCTTTTTGAGCTTTTTCTTTTTCAAGTTTTTCTTTTTCAGCTTGAGCTTTAGCGGCAGCTTCTTTGTCTAATCTTTCTTTTTCAAGACGATCAGCCTCAGCTTTTTCTCTTTCAAGTCTTTCTTTTTCAGCTTGAGCTTTAGTAGTCTCATCATTGTGTAATGAAGTTACTTGATCAGCTGTTAATGGAGTAGCAGCATCCCAGTTAAATTTAAGTGTTGCTGCAACATTTGAATGTCCTCTTAAAGGTTTTCCATCTACTAATACAGAGAATGTAATAGTTTTTTCTGTTAGTTTGTCTGGACTTGTGAAGTGGAATACTTTTTCATGTCCTTCACCACCAAGGTCAGTTCTTTCAGCGGCAGTATTATCAACTGATAAAGTATCTACAGTTCCTACTTGAGCTCCAAAACGTAAGTCTTTGAATGTTAGATAGTAATGATAAGCATCATTTACTTTCTCTACACGAGTTTTTTCAGGTACTAATGCATCGTTTGCCATTGAAGGTTTATTAGCAACATGAGCATTATTAATTTTGGCTGGCACTAGATTATTAGCAGCTTCTTCTTTAGCTTTTTCTACAGTAGAGAAGTCTAAAGCTATTGTACTTTCAGCAGCACGTTCTTCAAATCTAGGTTTAGCTCCACCTTTAGTTTGGACGCTAATTACAGTGTCAACTTGGATTTTATCTAGAAGAGAATCAGTTAAGATCTTACCTTCTTTTAGTTTAGTTGCTGCATCAACTTCAGTAAAGTTAACTTCATTTCCTTTATATGTAAGTTTAGAAACTGTAAATGGTTTATTACGTAGTAAGTAAGTAGAAGATTTTCCTTCTTTAACTTGAATAGTATATTGGTATTTATCTCCAACTTTTTCTACTTTTACATCTTTAACGAACGCATCTTCGTAGATTGAACTTGAATTAGTTGTTCTACCATTTAATTCACCTTTAAGAGTAGCAGGGAATGTAGTAGGAACTTTATCAGCGTCAACTTCGTGATCAGGTACTGAAGGTTTGGCTGGTGTAACTTCTTTAGGTTTTTCCACTTTAGGGAAATCTAATGATATTGTACTCTCAGCAGATCTTTCTTCATATCTAGGTTTAGCTCCACCTTTTGTTTGAACATTGAATACAGTATCTACTTGGATTTTGTCTAGAAGAGAATCAGTTAAGATTTTACCTTCTTTTAGTTTAGTAGCTGCATCAACTTCAGTAAAGTTAACTTCATTTCCTTTGTATGTAAGTTTAGAAACTGTGAAAGGTTTATTACGTAATAAGAAGTTAGTAGATTTTCCTTCTTTAACTTGGATAGTATATTGATATTTATCTCCAACTTTTTCTACTTTTACATCTTTAACAAATGAGTTTTCATAGATTGAAGCAGTACCAGTTGTTCTACCATTTAATTCAGCTTTTACTGTAGTAGGGAAAGTATTAGGAACTTTATCAGCATCAACAGTATGATCAGCAGCTGTTGGTGTAGCTGGTTTAGGTTCTTCTTTTGGTTTTGTTGGTGTAGGTTTAACCGGTTTAGGTTTAGCAGGTGCAACTACATCTTCCAATTTCACAGGTCGTTCTTTATAGTCAGTAGCTGTTTCATAGTACAGTTTTAATGTAACAAAGTGTGACATTAAAGCACCGTTAGGATATGGAGCAGTACCGTCTAATTGAATTTTTTCTAGTAGTTTATCAGTAGTGATTGATCCTTCTTTTACTGAAGAGTTACCGTTTGTTGCTAAAGTAGTTAATGGAATATCTTTACCTTGGTATGCTACTTTGTGTAACTCGAATGGATAGAATTCTCCACCTACATCAGCTAGACCTTTTTTGAATCTAAGTGTATATTTGTATTTATCTCCAACTTTTTCAACTTTAACATAGTTATCTAATGCAGAACCATATAATGATTCTTCATCATTGTTGTTAGCATTTCTTAAATGTCCTTGAACGTGAATAGGGAAGTCTTTTTTAATAGTTCCTTTGTATTCAACGTCTTTGTTGGGATTTTCGTAAGTTGCAGCTTCATAGTTATCAGCTGTTACTTTTTTTCTAGCTAAAGACGATAAATCAAATTTTAAAGTCATTTTTTGAGTTCCAAAAGCTTCGTTAATTGAAGCCATAACAGGAACAAATACTTCAGTATATGTTTCTAGTTTATTGTTTGAATCGATTTTATTTTTGTCTACATGGTAATTAACAGTTTTAGGGTAAACAGTACGATTATGGAATTTTTTCTTATAAGCCTCAATGAAGTTGTCAGTATCATTAGTACCATAATTTTCAACTATAGTTGAGTCTTTAAACTCAGGATCTTTAATTTCTTTACGATTTGCGTGAGTCTTATCTCCATCATAGTATTTTAAATCCCCTAAGTACCCAGTAAGACCACCGAATGTGATAGGTTTAAATGAAACATTTATAGAGTATTCTCCATTTTTTACAATTAATTTTGTTTTTTCATTGTCGATTGCAGCTGCGGCCATAGAAGGATTACCTTCTTCATGGAATTTTAAGGCTTCAGCAGTAATCTTATATTCCCCATCTTTTAAAGCTTTAACATCTTGAGCTACAGTAGCTGGTTCTTCAGCTTTAGGTGTTACAGGTGCAGGTGTTGCTGTAGTTGGAGTAGTAGCAGGTGCAGGTGTTGCTGTAGCTGGAGTAGCTGGTGTTCCAGTAGGTTTTACAGTGTTTGATGAATTCGTAGCAGGAGTCGTTGTAGCGTTTGTTACTACAGGTGTCTCATCTGCTGCGAATGCAAAGTTGTCTTGATCATATGCTTCAATTGCTGCAACAGCAGAAAAGATAGCAGTTGCTGACAAAACTTTTAATAATGTTGTATTTTTCATATTAGGGATTTTCTCCTTTATTTTGTATATTATTTAGATATTAAATCGTTATAACTATTATAATACAAAAGCACTAAAAAATAAAGAAAAAAATGATAATTGGTATCATTTAACGCCGAAAATAGACGTTTTTTTCTTTAAAGATTCAAAGATAAGTCACAATTCTGACACAATTTAAAAAGAAATGAGCTTGGAGAAATTCCAAACTCATTTTGATAATGATTATTATTTATTAACTTTTCTACGTAATACAAAAGCAGCAAGTAATGTAATTAATCCGAAGAAACCTGTAGTTGCCACTGTTGTACCAGTATTTGCTAATGATTTTTTAATATCTAAAGTGTTTTTAGTATTTTCTTTAGTGCTTACTGGAGTAGCTACAAAAGTATCTTTAACCTCAGATTGACCAAATATATCGTTAATAAGTGGTTTAGGAGTAGAAGTAGTTTCTTTTTTATCTTGTGAATCTTTTACATCTGTAGAATCTTTAAAGTCAGCATTTTCTTTGTTTTTGTTAGTGAATTCTTCTCTAGATTTATAAGGAACTTCAGCATTTGAAGGAACTTCACCTACTGATCCTTTTTGATTTCTAATATATTCTTCTAAATCAAATTCAGGTTTATCTAAGATTGCAGCTTCGCCTTTAGCAGTAATAGGACCTTGGTGATTTTTAATATATCCTTCTAAGTTAAACTCAGGTACTTCTAGTATTGCAGCTTCACCTTTAGCAGTAACGATTGCTTTTTCTTTCTCTAGGCGTTCTTTTTCAGCTTTTTCTTTAGCTAATCTTTCAGCTTCGATACGTTCTTTTTCAGCTTTTTCTTTAGCTAATCTTTCAGCTTCGATACGTTCTTTTTCAGCTTTTTCTTTAGCAAGTCTTTCAGCTTCAATACGTTCTTTTTCAGCTTTTTCTTTAGCAAGTTTTTCAGCTTCAATACGTTCTTTTTCAGCTTTTTCTTTAGCTAGTCTTTCTCTTTCGATACGTTCTTTTTCAGCTTTTTCTTTAGCTAGTTTTTCTCTTTCGATACGTTCTTTTTCAGCTTTTTCTTTAGCTAGTTTTTCTGTATCTACTTTAGGTACAGTTATAGTTTTTGTAGCTAAAGAACTTAGATCGTAATTTAGAATCATACGTTGAGTACCTGCCCCTGGGAATATAGACTCCATAACTGGTACGAATACTTGAGTGAATGTTTCTAGTTTATTGTTAGCATCGATTTTATTTTTATCTACATTATAAGATAAAGTTTTAGGATATACAGTACGTCCAGGGAATTTTTTTTTGAAAGTATCTATATATTCATCTTTTTGATTTTCTGAATAATTTTCAACGATAGTTGTATCTTTAAATTCACTATCTTTTATTTCTGAACGATTAGCGTGGGTTTTATCACCGTCATAATATTTTAAATCCCCTAAATATCCTTTAAACCCTATTCTTTCAATTGGTTTAAAAGTGACATTAACAGAGTATTTTCCATCTTTAACGACTAACTTTACGTTTTCTTTATCTAATCCAGATGCGGCCATAGATGGTCTACCTTCTTCTGAGAAGTTCAGAGCTTCTACATTCTTTTTCTCACCTACTGACTTTATATCGTATGTACCATCTGGTAAGTTCTTAACGTCTTGTGGTACTGTTTTTGTTTCTACATCGCTTTGAGTATTATTAGCAGTTGCTGTAATTTCTGTAGCGAATGCATTGTGGTCGTAAGATTCTATAGCTGCGATTGCAGTGAAAATTGCAGAAGCAGAAAGAACTTTTAATAATGTTGTATTCTTCATAATTATAGAAATTTCTCCTTAAAAATTATATTTTTGTGATTGTGAAAATTATCATTACTATTATAATACAAAGAGGTTAATTAATAAAGAAAAAAGTGATAACTAATTTCATTTACAACATAAAATAATCGAATTTTACAATAAAACTTCATTATTCGTTCACACTTTCGACATAAAAATAAAGATGTTAAGTTTGAGATATAAAAAGATATTATTATAAAATATTTTGATTTAGAATGCGAAATAATGCAAATAGAATATTGTAAGCCCTTAAACCGATTTATTGACATTTGTAATTTTATGTGTTACGATTTAAAAAGTTATTGAAATATAACCACTGGGGGAGCCTTTTGGCTGAGATAACATAGTTAGACCCTTTGACCTGATCTAGATAATACTAGCGGAGGAAATGTGAAATAATATGAAATAGGTTTATTTTTTAAAAGAGTAAAATATACTATAAGTACATAAATTTACATAAATCTCCTGAGTTAGTAGGGGATTTTTTCTTTTCCTAAAGTGGTGATATTTTATACTAAATATATATAATACTAGGGGGATATACCTATGAAACTTATTACTGAAATTATGGAAGAGAAGGCATTGCCGATTGTTGACAAGATATATAATGATGGCTTTATTCAAGGTTTGATTCGTGCTGATTTATCTAAGGAAGCTGTGGAACACTATTTAAAAGCTGATGCTTTATACTTAGAAAATTTCAGCGATATTTATGCAATGCTTTTAGCGAAAAGTAATGATAAAGCTGAAAAAAACTTTTTCCTAAATCAAATAAATTTTGTATTGAATGAAGAAATTGCTGCGCATAAAAATTTAGCAGATTATGTAGGGAGAGATTATCAAGAAATAATAAAAGGTGGAGAATGGTATCCGTCTGCAGATCACTATATTAAACACATGTATTATAATGTATTTGCTTTTGGTATGGCAGAAGCGTTAAGTGCTATGGCACCATGTCCATGGATTTATCAAATGGTTGCGAGAAAAATTTTAGCTAATCATAATTTAGCTGAAGATCACCCATTAAAATTCTGGGTAGAGTTTTATGCTGATGGTTTAGTTGATGAAGTACTTTATGATTATCATAAAATAATTAATCGTGAAGCAGAATTTATGAGTGAGGAAGGAAAACAACGATTAATTAAAAACTTTTTAGAAAGTTGTGAACATGAACGACGCTTCTTCAATATGGCTTATACACAAGAACATTGGGGATTTGAGGTGTAGAATATGAGTAAACTTAATATTGCTTTAACTATTGCAGGAACGGATCCAACTGGTGGGGCTGGAATTATGGCTGATTTGAAAAGTTTTCAAGCTCGTGAAGTGTATGGAATGGCAGTAGTTACAAGCGTTGTTGCACAAAATACTCTAGGTGTTCAAATGATTAGAAACCTAGACTTAGAAATACTAGAAGCTCAATTAAAAAGTGTCTTTGATGATATAACACCTAATAGTATAAAAACTGGAATGATTGCAAATGCTGACATGATGAAGCTGATTAAAAAATATTTACCAAAAGATGTTCCATATGTTGTTGATCCAGTAATGGTTGCGACAAGTGGGGATAAATTGATAGATGATGTTGCTAGAAAACATTTAAAAGAAGAGATACTACCACTAGCCACTATTATTACACCGAATGTACCTGAAGCAGAAGAAATAGTCGATTTTAAAATAGTAACTGAAGATGATGTGAATCGTGCAGGAAAATTCATTATTGATGAAGTTGGATGTAAGTCTGTAGTTATAAAAGGTGGACATTTAACAGGAGAAGCGAAAGATTATTTATTCTTAAATGATGGAACTAAGAAAGTGTGGACTAGCGAGAGATTTAAAACTAATCATACACATGGAACAGGATGTACATTCTCAGCTGTTATTACCGCTGAATTAGCAAAAGGAAAAAGTATAATTGAAGCTGTAGATATTGGAAAAAAATTTATTACCGCAGCGATAAAATATACACCAGAGATAGGCCATGGAAATGGACCTGTGAATCACATAGCATTTAAAGAGGATTTATAAATATGACAAGTTTAAAATTATTAAAAGAAAAAGCACCATTAGTAATCTGCATTACTAATGATGTAGTAAAAAATTTCACAGCAAATGGATTAGTAGCACTAGGAGCGTCACCAGCGATGAGTGAGTATCCAAAAGATTTAGAAGATTTATTAAAATATGCTGGTGGATTATTAATAAATATAGGTACATTAACTGATGAAACTTGGAAATTATACCAAGAAGCATTGAAAATTGCTGAGAAGTATAATGTTCCTGCAGTATTAGATCCTGTAGCATGTGGAGCTGGAGCATATAGAAAAAAAGTATCAGATGATTTAATAAACAATTATAAACTAGCAGCTATAAGAGGAAATGCTGGAGAGATTGCTTCTTTAGTTGGAATAAATGTAGCTTCTAAGGGAGTAGACAGTGCAGGGGTAGATAATATTGATGAAATTGCCTTAGCAGCAAATGAGAAATTTAATATTCCTATAATAGTGACTGGAGAAGTTGATGCTATTGCTGTTAACGGTGAGGTAGTGACTATCCATAACGGAAGTGCAATGATGCCGAAAGTTATTGGAACAGGGTGCTTATTAGGAGCAGTTCTAGCAAGTTTTATAGGATTAGAAAAAGGACAAGAATTGAAATCTTTAGAAACAGCAATGTTAGCATATAATATTGCCGGGGAAATGGCAGAAAAACGTCCTAATGGACATTTACCAGGAACGTTTAAAGTTGAATTTATTAATGCGTTATATGAAGTTACTGATAAGGATATAGAAATATTTAAAAAGGTGAAATAAGATGTTTAATAAAAAACTATTAAAATTATATTTTATTTGTGGAACGACTACTTGCTTAGGTAAGGATTTATATACAGTTGTTGAAGATGCTTTAGTAGGTGGTATAACTTTATTTCAATTTCGAGAAAAAGGTAAAGGTGCTTTAGAAGGTAAAGAAAAACTGGAATTAGCAATAAAACTTAAAAATCTTTGTAAAAAATACAATGTACCGTTTATCGTAAATGATGATATAGAGTTGGCATTAGAAATAGATGCTGATGGGGTTCATGTAGGACAAGATGACCTTGGTGTTGATGAAATTAGAAAATTGATGCCAAATAAAATAATTGGTCTTTCTATAGGAAATGAAGAAGAACTTAAACAATCCAAAGTTGAATATGTAGATTATGTTGGTGTAGGACCTGTATATGTCACACAATCAAAAGATGATGCAGGTGGTGCAATAGGATATGAAGGACTAGAATTAATGAGAAAATTATTACCTCAGATGCCATTAGTAGCAATCGGTGGTATTCAGACACAACATATTAAAGATGTTATGAAAACAAATGTCGATGGTGTTTCTATTATTTCAGCAATTTCATATTCAGATAATATTGAAAAAACAGTTCGTGAAATGAACGAACAATTTTAAAATTAGCCCTCCAAAGGAAAATCATCCCTTGATATTTTTCAAGTGATGGTATTAAGAGTAGAAGAAAAAATTTTTACCGGTTTTTTATTCTGCTCTTTTTATATTATCAATTGATAAATAAATTGATAAGTTATATAATTAGTGTGAAAAAAAGAATGCTAAAATATTGATAGGAGGAATTTTTATGACGAATATAGTATTGATACATGGTACATGGTGTGATGGAACTGTGTGGGGGAAATTCGCAGATGATCTGCAAAAATTAGGTTTAAATGTATATACTCCAACATTAAGATATCATGATTTACCTTATGAAGAAGTAGAAAAAAAGGTAGCAGATGTTAGTTTAGATGAATTTGCTGATGATATTGTAGATTTAATAGAAACGCTAGATGAAGCTCCGATTGTATTGGGGCATTCATTAGGAGGGCTTCTTGCACAGAAAGTTGCTATGAAGACAATGACTAAGGGGCTTATTTTAATGGGGACTGCACCAGCGGCAGGAATTTTCGCTTTTTATCCAAGTATGGTAATTTGTTTCTATAAACATTTTCTACGTTGGGGGTTCTGGAAAAAATCTATGCCACCTTATAAACATGCCTTCTATGATTATTGTATGAATAATCAAGATGAAGCCGATAAGGAAAGAGAATTTTCTAAATTAGTTCCAGAATCTGGATTTACGTACTTTCAAATGGCACTACCTTTTTTAGATAAGCAAAAAGGTGCACATATTGATTTTAAAATAGTAACTGAGCCTGTATTAGTAATAACTGGAAGTGAAGATAAAATGGTACATCCAAATATTGCTAAAGCTACAGCAAAAAAATATAAAAACTCTACATTAACAATATTACAAGGTTCGGATCATATGTACGAAGCTCCAAAATTTAGAGACAAAACTGTAGAAGCAATAGAGAATTGGTTGAAAACTAACAACCTTAATTAAAAATTGTTTATTATGTAAATGAAAAAGTAAATATTCATGAATTTTCAAAAAACTTTTTAAAAAAATTCAAAAAAAGTGTTGACATTTTTAATTCTGAATGATAACATAGAGTCAAGTCAAAAATTACCAATATTCAAATAAGTACTTTATAGGAACTTTTACAGAGAGTGTGGATGGGTGAAAGCACACAATGCAGATGATAGAGGAAAATGGTTTGAATGGTAAAAAAAGTGAGTTTTAAAACACAAGCTTTTTTCGTAGGCGTTACGTTACAAACGCACACTATCTCGGATATATTCTAGATGCATAGACGATGTAGTGGTAGAGTTCGTAGTTTACGAAAAAGTAAGGTGGTACCGTGAAATTAGTTTTCGCCCTTATTCTCTTAGGAGAGTAGGGGTGATTTTTTTTACATAAAATTCACAAAACCTAAATATTAATAATAAAAAAATCAAAAGGAGAAAATTATATAATGAAGAAATTATTATTTTTAGTAACAAGTTTTATACTTGGAATCGTATTAATTGGATGCTCTAGCGCATCAAAAACTGAGAAAAAAGGTATCGATGTTGATAAACTAGATCCTAGTAAACCTGTAACAGTAAAAGTTGGAGCTACTAACGTACCTCACGCTGTATTATTAGAGCACGTTGCTCCTCAACTTGAAAAAGAAGGAATCAAATTAGACATCGTTACATACCAAGACTATTATGTACCAAACAAAACGTTAAACGATAAAGATATCGACATTAACTACTTCCAACACGTACCATTCTTAAAAAATGCTATTAAAGAAAATGGATACAAAATTGAAGATGCTGGTGCAATTCACTTAGAGCCAATCGGATTATACTCTAAAAAAGTTAAAAACGTTAAAGACCTTAAAGAAGGTGCTAAAGTATTAGTAAGTAATAACAAATCTGAATGGGGACGTGTAATTAAATTACTAGCTTCTGAAGGATTAGTAAAAGTTAAAGATGGTGTAGATCCAGTAACAGCTACTTTCGATGATATCGCTGAAAACCCTAAAAAATTACAATTCAGCTACGAAAATGATCCAGCATTAATGGTTAAATTCTACCAAAATGGTGAAGGTGACCTAGTTTCAATCAACGCTAACTTCGCTGTTGACGCAGGATTAAATGCAGCAACTGAACCAGTTTTAGTAGAAAAAGCTACAGATGATAACCCATATGCTAACATCGTCGTTGTTCGTGAAGGTGATAAAGACAAACTTGTTGTTAAAAAACTTGTTGCAGCTTTAAAATCTGAAGATACTCAAAAATTCATTAAAGAAAAATGGAATGGAGCAGTATTACCTGTTAAATAATTTCATTAAATAAATAAAAAAGCAGTTCGTAAGATGTACCGACCCCAAAAAGTTAGACCAAAAAATCTAACTTTTTGGAGGTCGGTATTTTTATGACTAAATATAATTTTGAATTTAAAAAGAAAGTCGTACTAGAGTATATAAATGAAAACATAAGCATAAGATCGTTAGCGAAAAAGTATGCTATAAAATCTCATAATAATATTGAAATTTGGGTCGCCAAATATAAGAAATATGGAGATGAAGGATTATATCGTTCAAGAAAAAATGAAGAATATCCTTTCGAAAAAAAGATATATGTTGTAGAATTATACTTAACAAGTGAACTCTCATACAATGACTTAGCTTTACAAGAAGGTATAAATAATCCAGC